>NZ_CABQXJ010000104.1:0-7916 GCF_902468165.1 uncultured Intestinibacter sp. | reverse complement strand
TCAAAAAGTTTAGATTAGCTACTTTTCAAACTTAGTATTTATAAATTTGTGTTTATATTAATTTTTTATTAGTTTAGAAATACTATCCTAATTTTTAGCGTTATATGGTTATAATATATATAATTTAATAAGTTATTATGTTATATTGTTAAGGTAGATTTATTTGAAAGAGGTACGATTATGAATTTTAAAGATTTAAAAATAAGCGATGAATTAATAGATACACTTAAGAAAAATGGGATAAAGACACCGACACCTATCCAAGAAGAAAGTATACTTCTTATAAAAAATAATAAAGATATACTTGCTCAATCTCAAACTGGTACAGGAAAAACTCTTGCTTTCTTAATACCTGTTTTTGATTCTATATCTGCTAAAAATGAAAATATACAAGCACTTATCTTAGCCCCTACTAGAGAGCTTGCTATACAAATATATAATGAAGCAGAAAAATTAAATAAAGATAAAAATATAAATATATTAGCTGCTTATGGTGGTAAAGATATAAAATCACAACTTAACAAGCTAAAAAGAAATATACAATTAGTTATAGCTACTCCTGGACGTCTTTTAGACCATTTAGACAGAAAATCAATCGATTTAAGCAAATTAAATACTCTTGTGCTTGATGAAGCTGACCAAATGATACTTATGGGGTTCAAAAACGAAATCGAGGCAATCATAAAAGAAACTAATAAAAAACGTCAAACACTTTGTTTCTCTGCAACACTTGATTCACAAGTTAAGAAACTAGCTTATAGATATATGAAAGACCCAGTTGAGGTAACTATCAAATCTAAAGAAATAACTTTAGATACTATAAAACAAGAAGTTGTTGAAACTACAGATAGACATAAACAAGAAGCCTTATGTAAAGTTTTAGATGAAGATAATCCATTTATGGCTATAATATTCTGTAGAACAAAAAGAAGAGTTGATGCACTAGATGAGGCTCTTGCAGTAAAAGGATATAATTGTGAAAAACTACATAGTGATATCCCACAAGCAAAACGTGAGAGAATTATAAAATCATTTAGAAAAGCTGACTTACAATATCTAATAGCTACAGATGTTGCTTCTAGAGGTCTAGATATAACAGGAATTACACATATATACAACTATGATATTCCAGAGACTAGTGAAGATTATATCCACAGAATCGGTAGAACTGGTAGAATAGGTAATGATGGATATACATGTATGTTTGTCGATCCAAAAAACTCTAAAACACTTGAAAAAATTGAAAGCGATATAAAATATCAAATACCAAGAAGATTAGTTGAATTAGATAAATAATATCTTATATAAGTAAAACTCCTATCAATAAAAATTTATTAATAGGAGTTTTTATTTTAAATTTATGTTTATACTAAATCAAGTAAATCTTCTATTTTTTCGATTTTGTATTTATATTCTTCTACATTTCCAAAACCATAACTAGCATATATAAATTCTAGTCCAGCTTCTTTTGTTGCATTTGCATCTCCTTGAGTATCGCCTACATAAACTGGATTTTTTAAGTTATTTCTTTTTGCTATTAATTTGATATTGTCAGATTTTACAGTTTCAGGCTTTTTAGGATGTTCATAATCTTCAAAGTACTTATCTAAATTATAATAATTTAAAAATGCCTCAATATAACCTGTTTGACAGTTACTTACTATAAATAATCTATATTTTTTAGAAAGATTTTCAAGAGTATCTTCTAAATTATCAAATAATCTTGCTCCGTATTTAGCTAGATATTCATTTTCATGTTTACAAGCTTCAGCTAATATTTCTGTTCTTTTTTCTTTAGGTATATCTGGGAATAATATATCTTCTATTTCATCTATAGTTTTTCCCATTAAATCATTTATTTCTTGAAAACTTACATCTTGCCTTTTATAATCATATTGTTTTATTATTTCACTCCAAGAATCTGCAACTTCTTTTCTTGAATCCCATAGTGTTCCGTCTAAGTCAAATATTATACTATCGATATCTTTAAAATTTTTCGTCATACAAATTTCTCCCATTTAATATTATAATTTAACAACAATTAACAATACCTTAATGATAGCAGTAAGTGTATTATTTTTACAAGCATATTTGATTAATAAATATAATTTAAAGTTTTTCTTTTGTTATCTTTTCTAAAATTAATTTTTCAAGATTTTGCTCAAAAACTGTATTTTGAGATTTATCTCTTTTTTTAGGTCCTTTTAATCTAGCTCCACTATTTCTCATTTTTTTAGATATATATCTTGAAAATAATAGTTCTTCTATATTTTCGTCTGTATAGACCATGCCATTTTGGTTTATTGCATATGAATTTCTGCTTAGTACTAATGATGCAAGACCATAATCTTGTGTGATTACTATATCTCCATTTTGTAAGTTTTTCAAAATAGCAAAATCAACAGCATCAACACCTTTTGATATCACAACTACCTTTACGTTTTTATTATCGAAATAATGCGATGTATCGCAAAATATTATAGATTCTATTTTAAATTTATTTGATATTTTTATACATTCATCTATTACTGGACATCCATCTCCATCTATCAATATTCTCATTTTCTCTCCTTAATATCATAAATATAATTCCCTTAGAATTAAAAAAGAGGATATTCACCTATTAGGCGATATCCCCTTTTTAATATTATACAGCTTGTTCTTGGTCCTCGTCATTGTCAAATTGAGAGTTATATAAGTTAGTATAGAATCCATCTTGAGCTAATAACTCTTCATGTGTTCCTTGTTCTATTATATCTCCATCTTTCATAACTAATATTAAGTCTGCATTTCTTATTGTAGATAATCTATGTGCTATTATGAAACTTGTTCTGTTTTCCATTAGATTATCCATCGCTTTTTGAATTAATACTTCTGTTCTTGTATCAACTGAACTTGTAGCTTCGTCTAATATTAGTATTTCTGGGTCCGCAAGTATTGCACGAGCTATTGTAAGTAATTGTTTCTGACCTTGTGAAACGTTGCTTGCCTCTTCGTTTAATACCATATCATATCCAGATGGTAAAGTTTTTATAAAATGGTCTACATGTGCTGCTTTAGCTGCTTGTTTTACTTGCTCATCTGTAGCATCTAGTTTTCCGTATTTTATATTGTCTTTTATAGAACCACTAAATAGCCATGTATCTTGTAAAACCATACCAAAATGGCTTCTAAGCTCTTGTCTATTGTAATCTTTTATATTTTTACCATCTACGTATATTGCACCACTATTCACATCATAGAACCTCATAAGTAATTTAATTATAGTAGTCTTACCAGCTCCTGTTGGACCTACTATAGCTATTTTTTGACCTGGTTTAACCTTAGCATTAAAGTCTTTTATTATTACTTTATTTTCATCATATCCAAATCTAACATGGTCAAATATAACTTCTCCATCATGTCTAGTAACTTTAACTGAGTCGTTTTCTGTTACTGGTTCTTCCTCTTCAGCTAAGAATGCAAATATTCTCTCAGCTGATGCAGCAGTCGCTTGTAATTGATTTGATATTTGTGCAATTTGATTTAATGGTTGATTAAACTGTCTTACATATTGGATAAATGATTGTATATCCCCAACTTCTATAGAATTTTTAATTACTAAAAATCCTCCTAATATAGATATTAAAACATATCCTAAGTTACCAACAAAACTCATTAAAGGTTGCATTAAACCTGATAAGAATTGTGATTTCCATGCTGATTGATATAATTTTTCGTTAGTTACATCAAATTTTTCTATAGCATCTTCTTGACCGTTAAATGCTTGAACAACTAAGTGTCCACCGTATAGTTCTTCAACTTGACCATTTACATTTCCTAAAAATGCTTGTTGTTGTGCGAAGAATTTTTGAGATCTTTTTATTATCATTGATATTACAAACATCCCAATTGGTATTATTACAAGTGCTGCAACCGTCATAACACCACTTATTGTAAGCATCATTATAAATACACCAACTAAAGTAGTTACTGCTGTTATTATTTGAGTTAAACTTTGATTTAAACTTTGTGCTAAAGTGTCTATATCATTTGTAAATCTAGATAATACTTCACCATTTGTAGTTTTATCAAAATAACTCATTGGCAATCTATTTATTTTTTTAGAAAGCTCATCTCTCAAGTTATACGCTAATTTTTGAGATATACCACTCATTATAAAGCCTTGTATAAAAGAAAGTATCGCACTTACTAAATATAAACCTCCTAAAGTTAATAAGATTATTTTTATTCTGTCAAAGTTTATTCCATCTCCACCAGAGATTTTTCCTATTAATCCATTAAATATCTCTGTTGTCGCTTTTCCTAAAACTTTAGGCCCTATTACTGAGAATGCAACACTACCTATAGCGAATATAAATACTGCTATAATAGCATAAGTATATTTACCCAAATAAGACATTAATTTTTTCATAGTACCTTTAAAGTCTTTTGCTTTTTCGCCAGGCATCATTCCACGGCCATGTCCCATAGGTCCACGTCCAGGCCCTCTTCTATTATCATTACTCATTTTCTAGCTCCTCCTTTGAAAGTTGTGATAAAGCAATTTCTTTATATACTTCACAATTCTTTAGAAGTTGTTTATGATTTCCTATTCCAACAACTTTACCTTCATCTAGAACTACTATTTGCTCAGCATGAAGTATAGTACTTATTCTTTGAGCTACTATTAAAACAGTCGCATCTCCTGTTTCTTCTTTTAATGCTTTACGTAGTTTTGCATCAGTCTTGAAGTCAAGTGCAGAGAAACTATCGTCAAATATATATATTTCTGGTTCTTTAGCAATTGCTCTTGCAATAGATAATCTTTGTTTTTGACCACCTGATACATTTGAACCACCTTGTGATATTGGAGTTTCATATCTATCTGGTTTAGAGTCTATAAATTCTGTAGCTTGAGCTACTCTTGATGCAGTTTCTACTAAATCTTCACCTGCATTTTTATTTCCGTATTTTATGTTAGATTCTATTGTTCCACTGAATAATACACCTTTTTGAGGTACATAACCTATTTTTTCTCTTAAATCGTGTATTGAAGCATTTTTTATGTTTATTCCATCTACTTTTATTTCACCTTCAGTTACATCGTAGAATCTAGGTATTAAGTTTATTAGAGTTGATTTACCACTACCTGTACTTCCTATAAAGGCTGTTGTTTGGCCTGGTTTTGCTGTGAATGAAATATCGTGAAGTATTTTTTCATCAGCATCTGGGTATTTAAATGATACATTTTTGAACTCTACTAAACCTTTTTTATCATCATCAAATTTTTCAACATTTTCAACTTCTTTTATTGATATATCAGTTGTTAATACCTCATCTATACGATTTGCAGATACTGCTGCTCTAGGCATCATAACTGATATCATTGATATCATTAAGAATGACATTACTATTTGCATAGTATATTGAATAAACGCCATCATATCCCCAACTTGCATATTTCCTAAATCTATATTTTTGGCACCAACCCAAACTATTAATATAGAAATTAAGTTCATTATAAGCATCATAGCTGGCATCATACATGACATCATTCTATTTACAAACATATTTACTTTTGTTAAATCTTGGTTTGCTACGTCAAATCTATCTTCTTCAAATTTTTCGTTGCTGAATGCACGAATAACTCCAAGTCCTGTAAGTATTTCTCTTGTTACTAAGTTTAATCTATCTACAAGATTTTGTAGTTTTTTGAATCTAGGCATTACAACAGTAAACATTACTAAAACTATACCAAATACACATACTACTCCAAGAGCTATAATCCAACTCATTGAAAGATTTGTACTTAGTGCTTTTATAATCCCTCCGATAGCCATAAATGGTGCGAAGAATACCATTCTAAGCATCATAACCATCATCTGTTGTATTTGTTGTATATCATTTGTACTACGAGTTATAAGTGATGCAGTTGAAAACTCACTAATTTCTTTTTTAGAGAAATTCATAACTTTTTTGAATGTCATAGCACGTAAGTTTTTACCTAATGTAGCTGCTACTCTAGCCGCCATAAATCCAACTGTTACAGAGCATATTACACTTATTACTGTTAAACCTATCATTTTTAGACCAGTCATAAATATATAATTCATTTGAAGACTGTCTAAATCAACACCCATTGCTTTATATTCAGCTTTAACAAATGTTATTGCTCCTTGGTCTAACATTGTCTCTGGTAGATTAACAAATTGTTTATCTATTTGAGATAATATATCTTCTTTTGCATCGTTAGGCATTGCATTTATATATGCAAATATATCAAATTTCCCATCCTTATCCATAAACTTAGCCATTTGGCTTGGATCCATGTTTGTTTGGTTAGCACTTGGAGCTAACTTAGACGTCATAGAGGCTGAAAGTTTATTTCCTTCTGAGCTGTTTTCTATATTGTAAACTAGTAACATTGGTTTTGCTAATATGTCACTAAGTTTTTCAATAGTTTCTTTATCTTTTGTATTTAATATATATAAAGATTCATCTTTTATAGCTGGATAATCATCTTTATATTTGTTAAATTCATCTTCACTTAAATTGTCCTTATTAATTAATTTGTAGTTATCTAGGACTTTGTTTTTATCGCTATCACTCATGAAAGTTGTTAACTTATCCATCTCACTTTCTCTGATAGCTTTTATAGTGGCATTTTCTATACCTGATTGTTGTATACCAACGTTTACTATATTTGAAGTATATGTTGGTAATGATAATTCTGTAGTAGCCTGTAATGCTAATAATATTAATATTGTTAAAATAGCTACCCAAGACTGTTTCAAATACTTAAATAATTTTGTCATAGCCAATCCTTTCTTAAAATGATTTTAATTTTATAATTTATTAAAAATTATAATTTAGTTTAATATATACCAATAAAATTTCAATTCTATGCCTTTAGAATTTTATTTAATAATATTAATTTTTATTTAGATCTTCCATTATGTCGCTTAATTTATTAAGTAAGTCTACAAGTGTTTCTGTATCTTCTTTACCTAATTTACTTATTACTAAATTTGTGTAATCAACCATTTCTTTATGGTGTTTTTCAAGTAAATCAATACCTTTTTGTGTTAAATCAATATAAGTAATTCTTCTATCTTTTTTATCAGATAGTCTAATTATGTATCCTTTATCTTCTAAGTTATTTAGCATTTTTGAAGTTGCAGGTTTTTTCATAAACATGCAATTACTTATATCAGATGTTTTAACTCCTAGGGAATCTTTATCTTCATCCATTTTTAATTTGTAGATAATTCTTAATGCCATAAACTCACCTGCATATAAATCTTTTAATTTAATATTTCCATGTGATTGTCTTTTTAATCGCATTATAACATCGAAAAGCTCTTTATTTATTTCTATATTATCACACAATTTTTTCATCTCCCTTAACTTAAATTTACTCTTTCAATATTTTCTTTTATAAATAGTTTCCTTATTCAACTATTTATTATATCAACCTTTTTTATTTTGTCAATATTATTATACTTACTTTATAAAAGATTATTATTTTTAAACCATTATTTTTTCTATATTTTAAATGCTTTTAAAAGGTTTTGTATTTTTTTGTTTTTTATTTTTAATTCTAAATTTTTATGCAAAATTCTATTTTTATAGCTATAATTAATTATGTACATATTTAATTATTTTTATTTTACAGGGGGGATAACTATGGATAAATTTAAATTTGAATGTTTTTATTATCCTATTATTGAACATGGAGATGTTGTAAGAACAACTCGAAATGTTAGATCATTTGAATTTGGAGAAAAAGTTCCTACAAAAACTTTATATTATAATTATGGACAAAATTTTGCTATTTACCAAGGTTCTAGAATAATGGTAGTTGAAGATGGAAGCTTAAAAGGCGAAATAACAAAAGATGATTTAAAATTTCCATTAAAACTCGTTTTTGACAA
>NZ_CABQXJ010000103.1:0-8238 GCF_902468165.1 uncultured Intestinibacter sp. | reverse complement strand
GTATGATATTGATGAAAAATCTATAAAAATAATTGAGTTTATAAATAATGTATATATATGTATCAATACTCCTGAAGATTTTTTTGAATTTAGGACACAAGAAGAACGTTTGATAGATATTATATCTAGCAATCCAATAAATTTTAATAATGAAAAAAGTGTATATGATAATATAAAATATATATATGACAATGTTAAATCCAGTAAAATTAAAGAACATTTTAATAATATTTCAGAATATATCACATGTGAATTATCAAGCGGAAATATTGAATTACGTAATGCAGTACAGCTTATTAAACCCAACACTTCACTTCCTGGAATAGTCAGTCGAAATAGGATGTATATAAAAACTTTGGTAAAAAGATTGCAAAAAGATGACATCATTTATCCAGATAAATCAAATAAAGATATAGACCAGTACATGATTAAGTCATGCAAGGAGGACCTAATAAATTCTAATAAGCCATATATAGCAATTATATTAGCATATAAAACTATATCTGATTATGGTAATAGATATAATTTATTTATAAGTGAGTTAAAAGACCAGAGAAGTATAGAGGAGATTAATAAATATGTAAATACATCGATAAGTGAGATAGATATAGATAGTTCATGGTCTGAATCAGAAAAGTTTTTAAGTTGGGCCAAAATAGATAAAAAGTATAATAATGATAATATTAATTGTAATGAAATAAATCAAAGAATGCATGATATGATTGATATTTTAAATGATTTAGAATTTATAGAAGAAGCTATTTGTAGAGGGAATATACAAAGCTATGAGGGTAGGGAGAGTTATATAATGGTTGAAGCCCAATATGTAATTGAAGATTTAAAAAGAATAAAAGATAATATGGAGAATGATAATTTAACAGAAGACCAGTGTTATAATCTAATAGAGAATTTTAAAAAATCCATATATAGATTATCAGATTTAAGTAAAAACCAAAATGTTTCAGAACAGGATATTAAAATGTTAGATTATATATATAGCTATATGTATGATAATTCCAAATTTAATATCCTTCATGAAGAATTTAAGTGGAGCATATTAGATTTAGAGATATTAAATATAAAAATAAATAAAAAACAACTAGATGAGCATGAAAATTAAAAAATTACTTAAGAAATATGATTATCCACTAAATAAAAAGGAAGTTGGGGAGTTATAGAACAGGTTACCTTTCAACGTATAGATGTATTATAAAAGTGTAGTTAAAGATGTAGCTTAATTTTGTTTAAGTTACATCTTTAATTTTTATTTAAAATAATAGAATATCATAAGTAATACAAATCCCATTATTAATGACATAAAATGCTATAATAAAGTATAGAGATTATTGGAGGGGTCTTATGAAAATATTTAACAAAAATATAAAGATATTAGGAGATGACGAAGGATATATAATACTTGTATGCCCATATTGCAAAATTGAATTTAAAGTATCATCATATGATCTTCAAGAAAGAGGAATATATAATGAACTTTTTTGCCCATACTGTGGCCTAACAAAGGAGATAAAAACTTTTTATACAAGGGAGATTAAATCAAAGGCTACAAAAGTAGGAAAAGAAAATTATGATATTCAAAGTGACAAAAATGAGTCGAGTTCAAATGACGAAAAATACAATAAAACGAAAAATAATGATAAATTATGCGATACAATAAACAAAAAGCCTTTAAAATCGCAACAAGGGGATATTTTAGGTATGTCTAGCTATAATATAAACCATACTCCAAGATTAAATAGCAGCAAATCTTTAGATATGAGTTTTTCAAGTATGGAAAAACAAATAGAAAAGGACAAGCCTATTTATAAGATAAAGATGGACAATAAAAAACTTAAAAATGTGAATGTAGATAGATTAAAAGATAAAAAGTTAAAAGAAGTTGAATATAAATGTCATATATGCTCTTCAAAGGAAAAAGTATTATCTGACGAAGAGACAATATTATACTGTGCTTATTGTGGGATGGATTTGAAGTGAATATGGAAGATTTAAGAAAGATAAGTTTTGAATTTAGAAGAGTTAGCAGCGATATGTTAAATTCAATTACAGACGACAATAATGTCTATTTAATAAAATTTAGGGAATTTATAGATGATAATAAAATAATAAAAGATTACATAGATTCAAAGATCAAATATTCAAGTATAGACTGGCAAAAATCATTTATAGAAGAAGATTGTGGCTATAAAAGTGTCATAATACCTATAAATAAAAATGATCATATAAAGGCAATGTACGACTACTTAGTAGTTATGACAGATAGAAATAAAAGTTTAAACGGTGAGGCATTTAATTTCCACTTAGGAAGATGCAAGGTGAATGAGAGAATACAATTTTATTTAAATCGAGTATTCTTACCTTTGATTCACTATATAAACGATTATTTAATAGAAGAAATGATAGCTTTACAAGAAAGCTAAAGGGGGGATTTATCATGAGATTAGTTGTACTAATAGATAATTGCACAATAAACGGGAGAAATTTGAAAGGTGAAGGTGGAGCGTCTTATTATATAGAAGATGAGGATAAGAAATTTTTACTTGATACTGGTGCATCAGGATTATTTATGGAAAATGCAAAAAATCTGGATATAAATTTAGATGATATAGACACAGTTGTATTGTCACATGGTCATTATGATCACGCTGGAGGCCTTAGGGATTTTATAGAAAGTAGAGATGATAAAATAAATATAATTTGTCACCCACTATCTTTTAATAAAAAGAAAAAGGGAAATACAAATATGGGAGCACCATATAGAAAAGATGAAATAATAAAACTTGCAAATGTAAATTTTAGTGATAAACCTGTTAAAGTAAGCAAAAATATAACTTACTTAGGACAAATTCCATATACTGTGGATTTTGAAAATAGAAAGCTAATGGGCGAAATTGAAATAGATGGTGAGTATAAAGATGACTATATTATGGACGATTCGGCTTTATTATACGACACAAGTGATGGAATATATATAATTACTGGATGCTCACACAGCGGAATTTGCAATATAATCGAATATGCTAAAAAAGTTTCAAAAAAAGATAATGTGCTTGGGATAATAGGAGGGACTCATCTTCAAGAAATAAATAATCAACTTTATAAAACAATAGATTATTTTAAAGCAAACAATATAAAAGAACTTTATCCATGTCATTGTACAAAATTTTATGTTAAGGCAGAAATGTTTAAGTATTTAAATATAAAAGATGCTCATGTAGGGCTTGAGATAAATTGGTAGTGAAATAAACTTCTGTAGAGATAGTAATTATCAAAGCAGAAGTCTTTTTTTATGCAAAAAATAAATATTTTAATAATATTAATACTTTAAATTATAAAATATTTAATAATGAATAATAATTCCGAGTAGGAAATAATAATTATATTAACAAATAAAAATCAACAAAAAATTCAAGAAAAAACAAAAATATGTTAATATAAACATATAAAAAATAAAATAAGGAAGAAAAAATATGAACGAAAATTACTATGAAAAATTATTAAATATAAACACAGCAGGAAACGAAAACTGGAACAAGACTTCGCCACACAATCACCCATACCAACCAACATTATATGAAGCACTAGACACACTATTTAACGAATACAATTTAGAAGAAGATGATCATATAGTAGACTTTGGCTCTGGAAAGGGAAGAATTGTATTTTATATTAATCACTTTTTCAAATGTTATACAACTGGAGTTGAAATGAATGAAATATATTATAACGAATCTCTACTAAATAAATCAAAATATATTCAATATCATAAAAAAATGGAAGATAAAATAAACTTTTACTGTAATTTATCTCAAAATTACACAATTGAAAAAAATGACAACAAGTTTTATTTCTTCAATCCATTTTCAGTCCAAATCTTTATGAAAGTAATTGAAAATATATTAATATCTTATGAAGAAAATCCTAGGGATATGGATCTAATAATTTATTATCCAAGTGATGATTATATTCAATTTTTAGAATATAGAACACCATTTATATTAGAAAAAGAAATCATTTTAAAAGACCTATATAAAAATGATGATAAAGAGAAATTTGTTGTATATAGTTTAAAAACGAATCTTTAAATTTAAAACTACAATATAGTTCGAAATGTAACTGGAAAATATTGACTTAACAGTCAGAATGTGTTACTATTCCTTCAAGCAGTAATTTTTAAAATTTAATATATTCATAGGGGGTAGTATTATGAAAAAATTATCAGCTATAGCATTAGCTCTTGTGATGGGGTTTAGTACACTTTTAGGCGGATGTTCATCGTCAGATTCTAGCAGTTCTTCAAATGATGATTCACTACAGTATGTAATGGACAAAGGGGAATTAATTGTAGGATTAGATGATTCTTTCCCTCCAATGGGTTATAGAGATAAAGACAATAAGATTGTGGGATTTGATGTCGATTTAGCTAAAGAAACATGTAAGAGAATGGGCATCAAAGCAAAATTCCAACCTGTAAGCTGGGAAAGTAAAGAACAAGAATTATCATCTAAAAATATAGACTGTATATGGAATGGTTTTGGAATAACTCCTGAAAGAGAAAAAGTACTAACTTTTACAGAACCTTATATGTCAAATCCACAAATATTTGTAGTATTAGCTGATTCAGGAATAAAAACTGAGGCTGATTTAAAAGGTAAGGTAGTAGCAGCACAAAGCGGATCAACTGCATATGCTACTATAGACAAAGATACTAATTTAAAAGATTCTTTTAAAGAATTTATAGGTGTTGAAGACAATGTAAAAGCATTAATGGACTTAGAAGTTGGCGGTTCTGATGCAGTTGCTATGGATACAGTAGTTGCTCGTTACTATATGACAAAAGACCCAGGAAAATACAGCATTATAGAAGACACTACTATATTAGACGAAGAAATGGGTGTTGGTTTTAGAAAAGGCGACAACGCTTTATGTAAAAAAGTTGAAGATACTTTAAAAGAAATGCAAAAAGACGGTACATTAGCAAAAATAAGTAAAAAATGGTTTGGTGAAGATTTAACTACAATCGGTAAAGATAAATAGTTAATTTAAAATTTCAGACTAAAGTATATTTTAAAAGGTGTCAAATTTATAAGTCTAAGACTTTAAAATTGGCGCCTTTTTTAAGATATAAGACTTTATAAATTTTAGACAGGGGGGATTAAATTGGATTTTGAAAGCATAATTAATTTAGTCAAAAATATGTTGCCAAGTTCAATTGTTACTTTAGAAATATTCTTTTTAACAATAATATTCTCATCAATACTTGGCATGTTTGTAGCTTTTGGTAGAATGTCAAAATTCGCTATTATAAGAATACCTATACAAGTATTTTTACTTATTATGAGAGGAACACCTCTTATACTTCAATTGATGTTTTTCTATTTTGCACCATACTATATATTCGGTACAACTTTACCGAGATTTTGGGCAGCAATACTGGCATTTACATTAAATTATAGTGCTTATATTGCTGAAATATATAGAAGTGGTATAGAATCTATACCTGTTGGTCAATATGAGGCAGCAACAGTATTAGGCTTTGGAAAAAGTGAAACATTCTTTAAGATAATTTTACCTCAAGTTGTAAAAAGAATAATACCACCTATGAGTAATGAACTTATGACATTGGTAAAAGATACTGCTTTGGCTCAGGTAATCGGTGTTGCAGAAATATTCAAACTTGCAGGGGCTACAATGTCATCTCAATTTTCTACAGTACCATTAATAGTAGCTGGTATTTTTTATCTAATTATGAATACTGTAGTTGAAAGATTCTGTTTCTACTTAGAAAAGAAATTAGATTACTATGAATAGGAGGCTAAAAATGAAAATTTTATCAGTTGAAAATTTAGAGAAGAACTTTGGAGACTTACAAGTTCTAAAAGATATATCTATGGAAGTAAACCATGGAGAAATAGTTTCTATAATAGGATCTTCTGGTTCTGGTAAATCTACATTACTTAGATGTATAAATAGATTAGAAACTATAGATTCCGGGAAAATTACTGTAGATGGAGAAGTTATGGTATCTACACATAATGGCAAAGTAGAATATGCACGTAATGATGTATTAAACGAGATAAGATTAAAAACAGGACTTGTATTTCAAAACTTTAACTTATTTCCACATTTTAATGTATTAAAAAATATAACTCAAGCACCTATAAGAGTTAAAAAAATACCTAAAGATATAGCAGAAAAAGAGGCAATGGAACTATTACAAAAGCTAGGTCTTGAAAGTAGAAAAGACGCATACCCTCATCAACTATCAGGAGGGCAGGCACAAAGGGTCGCAATAGCCAGAGCTCTTGCACTAAAGCCAGTAATTCTTTTCTTTGATGAACCTACATCAGCACTTGATCCAGAGCTGACAGGTGAGATATTAAAAGTTATCAAAGACCTTGCGGCAGAGCATATGACGATGGTGATTGTTACACATGAGATGAATTTTGCAAAGAATGTATCCAACCATATCATATTTATGGACGGCGGTGTGATCGCACTCCAGGGAACGCCGGAAGAAGTGTTTGGTTCGGACAACGAGCGTATGAAAGAGTTCTTAGGAAAGTTTGCCGAAAATTAAATGTATTGATTTTCGGCAGACCTTGTATTATACTAATCGAGTAATGGAGTAAATTGAAAACGAATAAGGAGTCTTGCATTCATGGGTGAATTGGAAAAAATGACAACAGGTTTGAGCGAGGAATGCGGAGTGTTTGGAGCCTATGATATGGACGGAGGCGATGTTGCCCCATCTGTATATTATGGGCTTTTTGCGTTGCAGCACAGAGGACAGGAAAGCTGCGGTATTGCTGTGACAGATACATATGGTGAACGCAAAGTGCATTCAAAAAAGGGACTGGGACTTGTAAATGAAGTGTTTGATGAAGAAGCGTTACAGACACTGCACGGTAATCTGGGCGTTGGACATGTCAGGTATTCAACAGCCGGAGGAACGAGAGCAGAGAATGCGATGCCGCTTGTACTGAAATATGTCAAAGGTACACTGGTAATTGCGCATAACGGTAATCTAACGAATGCGATCGAGCTGAGAAGAGAACTGGAGTATACCGGAGCTATTTTCCAGACAACGATTGATTCGGAAGTGATCGCTTATCATATTGCGCGTGAAAGATTGAATGTTTCCTGCGCAGAAGATGCAGTAAAAAATGCGATGAAGAAGATCAAAGGTGCCTATGCGCTGGTCGTGAGTTCACCGCGTAAACTGATCGGAGCGAGAGATCCATTTGGATTGAAACCACTGTGTATCGGTAAGAGAGACAATACATATTTTCTTGCATCAGAGAGTTGTGCAATTGCTGCTGTAGATGCAGAGTTTGTACGTGATGTGGAGCCGGGAGAGATCGTAACAATTACGAAGAATGGTATTACTTCTGATAAGTCTATGGCAATTTCGCCTGAGAAGCAGGCAAGATGTATTTTTGAATATATTTATTTCGCGCGTATGGACAGTACGATCGATAATGTGAATGTTTATCATGCACGTATCCTTGCCGGAAAGGCACTGGCAGAGTCCTATCCGGTAGAGGCAGATCTGGTTGTTGGTGTGCCGGATTCCGGTCTGGTGGCTGCAAAAGGCTATTCTGAACAGTCAGGAATCCCTTATGGAATGGCATTTCATAAGAACAGCTATGTCGGAAGAACATTTATTAAGCCGAAACAGAGCCAGAGAGAGAGTAGTGTAAAGATTAAGCTGAATGTAATTGAAGAAGTTGTAAAAGGCAAGAGAATTGTTATGGTAGATGATTCGATTGTTCGCGGAACAACAAGTGCGAATATTATTAAGATGTTGAAGAAAGCAGGGGCAAAAGAAGTGCATGTAAGAATCAGCTCGCCGCCGTTTTTGCATCCATGTTATTTCGGTACAGATGTTCCGTCAGATGATCAGCTCATTGCACATTCACATACGACAGAACAGATTCGGGAGATGATCGGAGCCGATTCTCTTGGATATATGGAAGTTGAGAAGTTGAAAGATATGGTTGGGGATTTAAGTTACTGTGATGCCTGTTTTACAGGCAATTATCCGATGAAAGTGCCGGGCAGAGATGTATCCCTTGCCTTTGAGTAGAAGATATAAATTATTTAAATATAATTCAAAATAAGGAGAAAAAACGATGACAAACGACAGATATCAGAGCCCACTTTCAGAAAGATATGCAAGCAAAGAGATGCAGTATATTTTCTCGCCGGACAAGAAGT
>NZ_CABQXJ010000102.1:0-8599 GCF_902468165.1 uncultured Intestinibacter sp. | reverse complement strand
GGTACTTGGTGGGCAACCGCCTGGGAGAGTAAGACGTAGCCACGTAATCTTTTTTTATTACGTGAAAACAAAGAAAAGTTTTTTTCATAAAAGATAAAAAGCAGCATATTTTTATAATATGCTGCTTTTTTAGTGAAAATAATTATATTAAAAGAAATTATATTGATATTAATTACCTTTTTAAAAGACTATAATTAAATTAAAACTAAAAATAGATATAGTAAATAGGGGGAAAAATAATGTCAAATAGAATAGTATTAAATGAAGTTTCTTATCATGGCACAGGGGCAATAAATGAAATTGTTACAGAAGTAAAAAGAAGAGGATTAAATAAGGCATTTTTATGCTCAGACCCAGAATTAATAAAACTTAATGTTACTACTAAAATTACTAAAATATTAGATAATGCAGGTTTAGATTATGAAATATATTCAAATATAAAGGCAAATCCTACAATAGAAAATGTTCAAACTGGGGTAAAGAAATACAAAGAGTCTAAAGCTGACTATATAATTGCAATAGGTGGTGGCTCATCTATGGATACTGCAAAAGCAGTAGGTATTATTGTCAATAATCCAGAATTTGATGATGTTAAAAGTTTAGAAGGTACTGCTCCTACTAAAAATAAATCAGTACCGATTATTGCTGTGCCAACAACTGCCGGGACAGCTGCAGAAGTTACAATAAATTATGTTATAACAGATGTAGATAATAATAGAAAATTTGTATGTGTTGATACTAACGACATACCAGTTGTGGCAATAGTTGACCCAGAAATGATGTCAAGTATGCCAAAAGGTCTTACTGCAGCAACAGGTATGGATGCATTAACACATGCTATTGAGGGGTATATAACTATTGGAGCATGGGAAATGTCAGATATGTTCCATTTAAAAGCTATAGAAATAATATCAAGAAGTCTTAGAGGAGCTGTGGAAAATACACCTGAAGGAAGAGAAGGAATGGCTTTAGGTCAATATATAGCAGGTATGGGATTTTCAAATGTAGGTCTTGGAATAGTACATTCAATGGCACATCCACTAGGAGCATTATACGACACTCCTCATGGAGTAGCTAATGCAATTATATTGCCAACTGTTATGGAGTATAATGAAGATTCAACTGGTGATAAATATAAATATATAGCTGCAGCTATGGGAGTTGAAGGTACAGAAAATATGACTGTATCAGAATATAGAAAAGCAGCAGTTGATGCAGTAAAAAAACTTGCACAAGATGTAGGTATACCACAGGATTTAAAAGATATTGTGAAAGAAGAAGATATTCAATTTTTAGCACAATCTGCTTATGATGATGCGTGTAGACCGGGAAATCCAAAAGAAACATCAGTTGAAGATATAGCTAAATTATATAAATCTCTAATATAGCTTATATATATAAATTTATATTCAAATAAAAAAGGTTGAACTTGCGTACAGTTCAGCCTTTTTTTATTTATATATAAAAAAATCTAATAATTAATAAATTTAAAGATTTAAAATATTTTTTTTATATATTGTTTTGGCGTTATACCTTTATATTTTTTAAATGTTTTTATAAAATAACTTACATCATTAAATCCACAGTTTATAGCGATATCAGTAACAGATAAATCTGTACTTAATAGCTGCTCGCATGCGATTTCTATGCGATAAAAATTTAAATATTCTATAGGAGTTTTATTGCTCATGTTGTTAAAGAATTTACATAAATATTTAGGGGTCATTCCAGCTACTTTAGATAAATCATTTAAAGATAAGGTTTGTGTGTAATTTTCTTCTATGAATAATAATACCTTTTTAAATAAAATAATTTTATCATTTGTCTTAAGAGACATATTATTATTAACAGTATAAAGTTTATTTTGAAGAATTATACCCAAAAAATTATATAGAGAGCCTTGTGTAATAAATTCATAACCTTCATATTGAGATGACAATGAATCGAATAAGAATTCACAATTTAGATTTAGCGCTAGAATATTAGAAGGCATTTTTGGATTTATTATTTTATTATTATGAATAATATCTTGTAATAATTTTGTACAAGCATGATTTTGCTTTAAAAGTAAATTTATATCAAAAACAATACACTCGTAAATACAGTTATTAGGAGTTCCACCATGTAGTATTCCTGCTTGAATAAATAGTATATCTCCCTTTTTAGCTAAAATTTTCTTATAGTCGATTGTTATTAAAAATTCGCCTTTTAAAATTCTTATTATTTCACATTGAGTATGCCAATGATAAGGCATATCATACCTGGGATGACTTTGATCAACATGATAAAATTCTATTGGAAAATCAAATCTACCATGTTGTTTATCTTCTTTAAAATCAAAAAATTTCATATTTCTATTTACCCCCTTTTGTCACAAAAAGTGAAAATATTTATATTTTTTGACTATTATAACACAAGAATTGCAAAGTGAAAACGATTACAATGAAGATATAAATAAAGATTTAACAATGAAAGTATAAAAAATTAAAAAGTATAATGATGTGGAGGGAAATATAATGGCAAAGAGTAGACTAGTTGGTCAATATCCAGTTATAGGTATAAGACCTACAATTGATGGAAGAAAAGGAATATTAGATGTAAGAGGATCATTAGAAGAACAGACTATGAATATGGCAAAGTCTGCAGCAGAATTATTAAGAAGTAATATAAAGTATTCAAATGGAGAATCAGTAAAAGTTGTCATAGCCGATACTACAATTGGTAGAGTTGCAGAATCAGCTGCTTGTGCAGATAAATTTAGGAGAGAAGGCGTTGATATAACACTTACAGTTACACCTTGTTGGTGTTACGGTGCTGAAACTATGGATATGGACCCAATGACTATAAAGGGAGTTTGGGGATTTAATGGTACTGAGAGACCTGGGGCTGTTTACTTAGCATCTGTTCTAGCTACCCATGCACAAAAAGGCCTTCCAGCTTTCGGAATATATGGGCATGATGTTCAAGATGCAGATTCAACAGAAATTCCATCTGATGTAAAAGAAAAAATATTAAGATTTGGGAGAGCAGCAGTTGCAGCAGCTACTATGAGAGGAAAATCTTATTTACAAATAGGCTCTATTTGTATGGGAATAGGAGGATCTATAATTGACCCTGCATTTATAGAAGAATATTTAGGAATGAGAGTTGAATCTGTTGATGAAACTGAGATAATAAGAAGAATGACAGAAGGAATTTACGACAAAGATGAATTTGAAAAAGCATTAAAATGGACAAAGGAAAAATGCAAAGAGGGATTTGATAAAAATCCAGATTATGTTCAAAAATCTAGAGAAGAAAAAGATAAAGATTGGGAATTTGTAGTTAAAATGATGTGTATAATAAAAGATTTAATGAATGGAAATGAAAATTTACCAGATGGATTTGAAGAAGAAAAATTAGGACATAATGCAATTGCTGCAGGATTCCAAGGTCAAAGACAATGGACAGATTTTTATCCAAACGGTGATTTTTCTGAAGCATTACTTAATACTTCATTCGACTGGAATGGTGCAAGAGAACCATATATATTAGCTACTGAAAATGATGTTTTAAATGGAATAAGTATGCTGTTTGGTAAATTATTAACTAATACTGCACAAATATTCTCAGATGTTCGTACATATTGGTCTCCAGAAGCAGTAAAAAAAGCAACGGGATATGATTTAGAAGGTATAGCGAAAGAGTCTAAAGGATTTATACATTTAATAAACTCAGGGGCATCTTGCTTAGATGGTAGTGGTCAAGCTAAGGATAAAGATGGAGCTAATGTAATAAAACCTTGGTTTGAAATAAATGAAGAAGATCAAGAAGCATTACTTTCAGCAACTACATGGAATCCTGCTGATACTGGATATTTCCGAGGAGGAGGATATTCTTCTAGATTTTTAACAGATGCACAAATGCCAGTAACAATGACTAGATTAAATCTTGTAAAGGGCGTAGGACCAGTACTTCAATTAGTAGAAGGATATACAGTAAAACTTCCAGATGAAGTATCAGATAAGTTATGGAAAAGAACTGATTATACGTGGCCTTGTACATGGTTTGCACCAAGATTAACAGGAAAAGGAGCTTTTAAATCTGCTTATGATGTAATGAATAACTGGGGGGCTAATCATGGCGCTATAAGTTATGGACATATAGGTGCAGACATAATAACATTATGCTCTATTTTAAGAATACCTGTAAGCATGCACAATGTACCAGAAGAAAATATATTTAGACCAGCTGCATGGAATGCATTTGGAATGGATAAGGAAGGACAAGATTATAGAGCTTGTCAAAACTATGGACCAATGTATAAATAGAAGGTGATAATATGAATGAGAGTGGACTAGAGAAAAAGGTATTGGCTTTTGACTTTGGCGCATCTAGTGGAAGAGCTATAATAGGAACCTTTGATGGAAATAGGATATATATTGAGGAAATACATAGATTTTCTAATGACCCAGTGATAGTTGGAGGGACAATGTATTGGGATATATTAAGATTATTCTTTGAAATTAAGCAAAGTTTAATAAAGTCTAAAAAGTACGGAAAAATAAGTAGTATAGGCATAGATACATGGGGAGTTGACTTTGCATTATTGGATGAATATGGACAAATATTAGAAAATCCTATCCATTATAGAGATGGTAGAACTGCTGGGATGATAGAAGAGAGTTTTAAAAAAATATCTAAAGAAAAATTTTATAAAATAACTGGAAATCAATTTATGGAAATAAATACAGCTTTTCAACTACTATCACTAAAACAAAAAAGATCATATCTGCTTGAAAAAGCAGATGTGATGTTACTAATACCAGATTTGCTTAATTATATGTTAACAAATAAAAAGGTTACAGAGATATCTATAGCATCCACTACACAACTTTTTGATGCAGAAAAGAGACAATGGTCTTATGAAATAATTGAGTCACTAGGATTGAATAGTAATTTATTTACAGATATTATTCCTAGTGGTAGTGTAATTGGAAAAATATCTGAAGATATAAGTGAAGAATTAAATATAGATATGTGTGATGTTATAGCAGTGGCAGGACATGATACACAATGTGCGCAAGTTTCTGTACCAACACAAGATGATGATTTTTTATTTTTAAGTTGTGGTACATGGTCTTTATTAGGAACAGAACTTGATAATCCTATTATTACAGAAAAATCTAGTCGTTATAATATAACGAATGAAAGTGGGTACCAAGGGAAAGTATCATTTTTAAAAAATATAATAGGATTATGGCTCATACAAGAGAGCAAAAGACAATGGCAAAAAGAAGGGAAAAGTTATACTTTTGGAGAGTTAGAAAAAATGGCAGAAAATGCACAACCATTTAGGTCATTTATAGATCCAGATGACCCGATATTTACTCCAGCTGGAAATATTCCAGATAGAATAAGAGATTATTGTAGAAAAACTAATCAAGATGTGCCTAGAAATGAAGCAGAAATAGTTAGGTGTATAAATGAAAGTTTAGCATTCAAATATAGAATAGCTTTAGAAGAAATAGAAGATTGTACAGATAAAAAATATTCTAAGTTATATATGCTTGGAGGAGGAACACAAAGTAGATTATTAAGTCAAATGACTGCAAATGCATGCAATATAAAAGTATATGGGGGGCCTATAGAAGCTACTGTATTAGGAAATATAGCAATACAATTAATCGCAAGTGGGAATATAAAAGACTTGAAAGAAGCTCGAAGAATTATTAATGATTCACATAATATAGACGAATATATACCTAAAGAATCCAAACTATGGGATAAAGAGTTTTCTAGATTTAAAAAAATAATAAAAAAAGGGGAATTAATTAAATGTTAAAAGGAATACCAAATATTTTATCTCCGGAATTACTAAAAGTATTATGCGAGATGGGACATAGTGATCAAATAGTTTTAGCAGATGGGAATTTTCCATCAGAGAAAATGGGTAAAGAGTGTAAAGTTATACGTTGTGACGGACACAGTGTACCAGAGATATTAGATGCAATATTATCTGTTTTTCCATTAGATACTTATGTAGAAAAGCCAGTAAGCTTAATGGCAGTTGTTGAAGGTGATAAAGTAGAGACACCTATATGGAATGTATACAGTAAAATAATCAAAAAATATGATAATAGGGGTAATGATGTTATTCAAAATATAGAAAGATATGATTTTTATGAACAAGCAAAAAAATCATATGCAATAGTTGCTACTGGAGAAAAGGCCCTTTATGCAAATATTATATTACAAAAAGGGGTAGTAGTAGATTAGTTAATGTAGGGGGAATTTTAAATGGATAAAGAAAAAGAATTAGGATATATGGAAATAAGAGAACAAATATGTGATGTTTGTCATAAAATGTGGCAATTAGGATGGGTAGCTGCAAATGATGGAAATGTATCAGTTAAGCTAGAAGATGGAACTTTTTTAGCAACACCTACAGGTATAAGTAAAAGTTTCATAACACCAGAAAAGATATTACATATAGATTCTAATGGAGAGGTTATAGAAGGACAAGCAGGTGCGAAACCATCTTCAGAAATAAAGATGCATTTAAGATGCTACGAAGAAAGAGATGATGTTGGTGCAGTTGTACATGCTCATCCTCCAACAGCAACTGGATATGCAGTAGCACATTTGGATTTAGATAGATACACAATGATAGAAACTATTATAGCTATAGGTTCAATACCAGTAACTCCATATGGAACACCGTCTACATATGAGGTACCAGATGCAATAGCTCCATATTTACAAGAACATGATGTATTATTATTAGCAAACCATGGAGCATTAACTGTAGGGGCAGATCTAATAACAGCATATTACAGAATGGAAACACTAGAATTATATGCAAAAATAAGTTTAACTGCTCATTTATTAGGGGGAGAAAAAGAAGTATCAAAAGAAAATATAGATAGATTAATTGGAATGAGAAAAAGTTATGGTGTAACAGGAAGACATCCTGGATTTAAAAGATATAGAAAAGAACAATAATTTTTACTATAAATTATAGGGGTGATATTATGGAAAATATATCAGATAATAAAAAAGATAGAAATAGTAAATTACCTATAGTGCCCAAACAGTATAGAGTACACTTTATAATGCTAATATCATGCTTTGTGCTTTGGGGGCTATTAAACAATATGACAGATAATCTTGTTCCAGCATTCGGAAGAATATTTATGCTAGAAGCTGCAAATGCATCTATGACTCAAGTTGCATTTTATGGTTCATACGCCGTATTAGCATTACCAGCAGCAATTCTTATAAAGAAATATTCTTATAGAACAGGGGTTTTAGTAGGATTAGGACTTTATATAATAGGTGCTATGGGTTATATTCCTGCAGCTATGTTACAGAATTTTAATTTATTTCTATTATCAGTATTTGTGTTGGCAGGGGGGCTTTCTATATTAGAAACAACATGTAATCCATATGTTATTTCGTTAGGGGATGAAGAAACTAGTGTTAGAAGACTTAATTTAGCACAAGCCTTTAACCCAATAGGATCTTTAAGTGGGATTATACTTGCAAAATATCTTATTTTAAGTCATTTAAATCCGGCTACATATGAAGATAGAATTGCAATGAGTCCAGAAGCTTTAAGCCAAATACGTAGTAATGAATTATTATGGGTTTGTGTACCTTATGTAGGATTAGTTATAATTGCAATTGTAATTTGGATGTTCTTTAAAAGAAGTAAAGATTCAGAAAAGGATATGTCTGGTGATTTAAATATACTTGATTCTATTAAAAAACTTATAAAAATACCTAGATATGCTTTTGGTGTAATTGCTCAATTTTTCTATGTAGGAGTACAAATATCTGTATGGACTTGGACAATACAATATGTTATGACTACAGTTGGTTTAAATGAAGCTGATGCAGCACAATATTATTTAATAGCTATAGTTTTATTTATAGCTTGTCGTTGGATATGTACAGCATTAATGAAATATATTGAACCGGCATTAATGATGGCAGTATTTGCAGTTGGAGGAATCTTAGCTAGTTTAGGAACAATATATCTACCTACAAGTCAATCAGTATGGTGCTTAGTTACAATATCTGCATGTATGTCATTAATGTTTCCAACAATATATGGTATAGCTCTTAAAGATTTAGGCGAAGAAGTAAAAGTCGGAGCAGCAGGTCTTATTATGGCTATACTTGGTGGAGCAGTAATAACACCTATAATGGGAAGATTTATAGATAATGGAATATTGTCTAGCATAACACCTATGTTTAATGGAGCAGAAGCTGCCGTAAGATCATCATTTTTAATTCCTATAATATGTTTTTCAATAGTTCTTATTTACTCATTATGCTTTAGAAGTAAAAAATCAGTATAGTATTTTTATATAATAAACTAATATTTATATATAAAATCAATTTAAAATCACAGTATTTTATTAGATGAAAGTTTAATAATATATTGTGGTTTTTTATTGAAATATCAACAATGATTATTATATTTAGATATGAATTTTTATTTGTATAAGATATATTAAAATAAAAATATGAAAAAATATTTTAAAAAAGTGTTGACGGATATATTTTATGGTGGTATAGTATTACTTGTCCTTGAGAGAGGGCAAGAACTTAG
>NZ_CABQXJ010000101.1:0-8974 GCF_902468165.1 uncultured Intestinibacter sp. | reverse complement strand
AATATAAAAATATCATTACAGGAGCTGTACTGGAGAAGTCTTTCCGTCCTACAGAGAAGTTTCCACAGGCACGTATTGATCGTGTAGATATGAGCTATCTGTACAATGATGGTGAACTGTACAACTTCATGAATACAGAAACATATGATCAGATCGCACTTACAGCAGAGCAGGTTGGAGATTCTCTGAAATTCGTCAAAGAGAATGAAGTTGTTAAGGTTTGCTCCTACAATGGCAATGTATATGCTATTGAGCCACCTCTCTTTGTTGAACTGGAAGTTACAGAAACAGAGCCAGGATTTGCAGGAAACACAGCACAGGGTGCTACCAAACCGGCTATCGTTGAAACCGGAGCACAGGTAATGGTACCTCTGTTTGTAAACCAGGGTGATAAACTGAAAATCGATACAAGAACAGGTGAGTATCTGTCTCGTGTATGATTGGATTGAAGATTAAGCCAGATTATTTAAAACCGTCGGTACAATGCCGACGGTTTTTTTTGACGAATTTTATATTTATCATATTTTTTTTAGTTTAATTTGAAGATTTTCTATTTTTTTACAAGGATTGCTTATTAATTCACGTGAATATTTCCAATTTTTTCTTGACTTTACTTAGTTAATATTTTAAAATCTTATACATAATAAATATTAAAAATGCAATGATTAGGAAAGTAAATTTAGTGCGGTTATCAGAGAGGGAAATTCATAGGCTGAAAGATTTCCTTAACTTGAGAAATTGAAGACTACCTATGAGCTTCTATCCGAAGTTATCTTTATAGATTTTAGTAAGATTTGACGTTTAGCTTACGTTACAAGTTCAAGTGGATTTATATTAAATCAATTTGGGTGGAACCGCGGGAATTATACTCTCGTCCCTATTTTTAGGGACGGGAGTTTTTTAATAAGCATAAAGAAATCTTTATTCTAAATACCTTTCATAAGGTAGATTTCTTTGAAACACATGTACGGAAATTATAATTATCCACAATTTTAAAGGAATATAATTTCCTATGTGTTATAAAAAAATTATATTTATTGTCTATAATAAGAAAATCTAGATTATATATTAAAATATAGATTTTCTTATTATAAAGAAATACACAGGGGGTAAAATAATGTATTTTTTAAGTACAAGGGGTAATAACGAAAAAATAACAGCATCTCAGGCGATAATAAAAGGGTTATCAAGCGACAAAGGACTTTATGTACCTTCTAGCTTTAAAGATCTAAGTAGTGAATTAAAAAAACTAGTAGATTTAGATTATAAAGAACTTGCTTATGTTATTTTAAAAGAATTTTTAACTGATTATTCTGAAAAAGAGTTGAGATACTGTATCGAAAGCGCTTATGACGAAAAATTTGATACAGAAAAAATAGCACCAATAAGTAAAGTAGGAGAAAACTACGTATTAGAATTATATCACGGGCCTACATGTGCATTTAAAGATATGGCACTTACTATAATGCCTTATCTTTTAAAAACTGCAATTAAAAAAAATAACTTACAAGAAGAAGTAGTTATTCTTACTGCAACTTCTGGAGATACTGGAAAAGCTGCTCTTGAAGGCTTTAGCGATGTAGATAAAATAAAAATCGTAGTATTTTTCCCAGAAAACGGAGTTAGCTCTATACAAAAACTTCAAATGAAAACTACAAAAGGAAAAAATACTTGTGTAGTCGGAATAAACGGAAACTTCGACGACGCACAAACTGGCGTAAAAAACATATTTTCAGATAAAGAGTTTAATAATGACTTAAGACAAAAGGGATATATATTATCATCAGCAAACTCAATAAATATAGGACGTCTAACTCCACAAGTTGTATACTACTTCTATTCATATTTACAACTTGTAAAAGAAAATGAAATAACTTTAGGAGAAAAGATAAACTTTGTAGTCCCAACAGGAAACTTTGGAAATATACTAGCTTGTTATTATGCAAAACAAATGGGTCTTCCTGTAAATAAATTTATCTGTGCATCAAACGACAACAACGTTCTTTATGATTTTTTCAAAACTGGTGTTTACGATAAAAACAGAGATCTTATATTAACAACTTCTCCATCTATGGATATACTTATCTCTAGTAATTTAGAGAGATTATTATTTGAAATATCAGATAGAGATTCTAAAAAAGTAAATAAATTAATAAACGATTTAAATACTAAAGGAGTTTATAAAATAGATGAGAATATGAAAGCAAACTTATCTTCTTTCTATGGAGAATACGCTTTAGAAGATACTGTAGATAAAACTATAAAAGATGTCTTTGATAAATATAAATATTTAATAGATACACACACTGCTGTTGCGTATTCTTGTTATGAAAAATACATAAAAGAAACAAATGACTCTTCAAAAACTGTAATAGTAAGTACAGCAAGTCCTTATAAATTCAGTAAAGACGTGCTTAGTTCACTATCTGATGTAGATAGTAATTTAGATGATTTTGATATAATAAATAAATTATCAGATTTGAGCCACACTCAAATACCTGGACCGATAAAAGAGCTAAAAAGCTTAGAAATAAAACACAATACTACTTGTGAAAAAGATGAGCTTAAATCTGAGATATTAAAATTTTTAGGGAAATAGGTGATTATATGTTAGAAGTTTATGTACCAGCTACAAGCGCAAACATAGGTCCAGGATACGACTGCCTTGGACTATGTTTAGATTTATTTAACAAATTTACTTTTGAAGAATTAGAAAGTGGGCTATTCTTTGAAGGATGTGAAGAAGAATTTGCAAACGAAGACAACTTAGTTTATAAAACTATGCTTTTCTTTTACGACAAAGTCAAACCTAAAAAAATACCAAAAGGTATAAAAATAACATTTGAAAACAATATTCCAATATGTAGAGGTCTTGGAAGCAGCTCAACTTGTATAGTTGCAGGTCTTATGGCTGCAAATGTCCTATCAGAAGCTAATTTAGGAAAAGATGAAATACTTAAATTAGCTATAGAGCTTGAAGGTCATCCAGATAACGTCGCTCCTGCTATATATGGAAATATGATAATAGCATTTATGGAAGATAATAATTTATATCATGAATCAATAGAAGTTCCAAAAGGAATAAGATTTTTGGCTATGGTTCCTGATTTTGAGCTTTCAACAGAAAAAGCAAGAGCTGTACTTCCAAAACAAATACCACATAAAGACGGTGTATTTAATGTATCTAGATGTGCACTTTTAATCGCTGCATTTACTAAAAACAACTTAGACTTAGTCAAAGTTGCATGCAAAGATAAATTCCATCAAGATTATAGAAGCCATTTAATAAATAATTACGACGATATCGTTAAATATGCAAATAAATTAGATTCACTTGGTACATTTTTAAGTGGCGCTGGACCAACTATTATGACTATAGCTAAAGATAGCGACGATAAAATACTAGATCAAATGAATTCTTATTTATCTACTTTAAAAGATAAATGGCAAATAATAGACTTACACTGCGACCCTAATGGAGCTTATTGTAGAGAAGTTTAATTTAGAAATTTTAAAATTTATAATTTTGCATTATAATATAAATATATATACTCATCATATATATAATTATATTATTTATAAAATGTGTTTAATAAAAGCTTTCCTATTTTGGAAGGCTTTTATTTAGGAAATTTTGAGGAGGATTTATGGAAGAAATACTAAACACTGACCAAAACAAAAACTTTTTTCAAAAGAATATAAACATAATTATATGTTGTATCTTTTGTACATCTTTATGGGGAAGTGCCTTTCCCTGTGTAAAACTTGGATACGAATTATTTAATATTTCTGTAGACGATATTTTTTCAAAAATATTATTTGCAGGTTGGAGATTTTTCTTAGCGGGAATAATAGTTTTATTAATAACAGCTTGTATTCAAAAGAAATTTCCAAAATTAAAAAAAGAAGCTATAAAATCAGTTGTTATTTTAGGCTTTATCCAAACTACATTAGAATATATATTCTTTTATATAGGGCTTTCGTATGCGTCTGGATTTAAAGGAGCTATACTAAACCCTACATCTACTTTTATGATGATTATATTAGCCCACTTTTTCTACAAAGACGACAAACTTACTTTTAGAAAAACCCTTGGTTGTATTGTAGGATTTTTAGGAATTATAATAGTTAATCTAAGTGGAGATGTAAATAGCCAAAGTAGCTTTTTAGGTGAAGGTTGCTTAATTATTTCGGCGCTTGCCTTTGCAATCGGATCAATAATAAGCAAAGAAGCTACAAAAATAGAATCTAATCCTATGATAGTTACTGGTTATCAACTTCTTATAGGAGGATTTATACTTATAGTATTTGGACTTATTGGAGGCGGAAAACTTCAGGTCACATCTACTTCTGCTTTTATGTTATTTTTATATCTTGCGCTTTTATCATCAATAGCATTTAGCCTTTGGACTACACTTTTTAAATATAACCCTGTAAGTAAAGTGTCTATTTTTAATTTTTTAACACCGATTTTTGGGACTATACTATCTGCACTTATTTTATCAGAAGATGTCTTTAATCTTAAAAATATATCTGCACTTATCCTAGTTTGCTTTGGAATTTATATTGTAAATAAGCCAAAGACAAAAAATACTTAAAGTAATTACTTTAAAATTATAATTTTATACATTATAAGGAAGGCTTTATATCAAAATTAACTTGATTTATTTTCTTAAACAGGTTATCCTATTTTAAGGTAGAAAAATATCAAAATTAGATTTATAGGAGAGTGATGAAAATGGACGCTAGTCCCTTGAGTATATCGTCAATTAATTTTTCACTTGTCTACCTATAAATGACTACTTATTTTGTTATAAATTTTAGTCATTTATAGATATATAAGTGCACTAAATATATAACTGAATAAGGAAGTGTTATCGTGATAAGATATTATAAAACTATTGAAGGCAAACTGGAAAAGCTAAATTCATACGAAGACGGATGTTGGGTGAATTTAGTCGAACCTACTAATGAAGAAATAAGCGAATTATCTAATATTTTAGATTTAGATATAGATAGTATTAATGCGGCCCTTGACGAAGAAGAACGTTCAAGAATCGAAGTTGAGGACAATCATACATTAATTCTTATTGATATACCTATAGATGAAAGTGACTCTTCTGCAGCTCACTATTCTACAATTCCCTTAGGTATTATTTTAATGGATGAATGTATTTTGACAGTATGTACTGCTCAAAGTAGACTTTTAAATGACTTTATAGTTGGACATATTAAGGAGTTTTTCACATTTAAAAAGACACGATTTATTCTTCAAATTTTATATAAAAATGCGACATATTATTTATTATATCTAAGAAGAATAAACAAATTAACTATAGAAATAGAACGTGAAATCCATAATTCTATGAAGAATAAAGAACTTCTACAACTTCTAGAATTAGAAAAATCTTTAATTTACTTTTCAACATCGCTAAAGTCTATCGAATTAGTTCTTCAAAAACTGCTTAGAACTTCAGCTATTAAAAAATATCCAGAAGATGAAGATCTACTTGAAGATGTAATAATCGAAAACAAACAGGCAGTTGAAATGGCTACTATATATGGAGATATCTTAAGTAGAATCATGGATGCATTTAGCGCAATTATAAACAATAACCAAAATAACGTAATGCAGTTTTTAACAGTCGTTACATTTATTTTTTCTATTCCAACAATCGTATCTGGATTCTTTGGAATGAATGTTGCAAATCTTCCGTTTGAAACCGACCCTTATGGATTTTGGATTATACTTTTAATTACGACTGTAATATGCTTAATTCTTACGATATTATTATCAAAAAATAAATTACTGTAATTATATATATTAAAAGGAGCGAAAACGCTCCTTTTTTACTATTTATATCCTAGTCTATTTTCGACTAGCATCTTGTCTATTCTCTTTTCATATTTATTGCTCAAATCTTCTTGTATATCTAATATATAATTTGGAATATATTCCTCTTCTTCAATTTTAGTCTCTATAAATTCGACAAATTTAGGAACTAAGAAGCTATCTGTGTTTAATTTAAACTCTGGTATACTGTCGTATATATCCTTGCTGTTAAACAGACCTTCATCTGCTAATTCTTTATACATAGTTCTGCCTTTTTTAAGATAAAGACCAGCTAACATATATTCAGAGTCCCTATTTCCAAGTTCTACACCTTGCTTGAAGTATTTTTTAGCCACTTCATCATCTTCTAATTTAAGACTTATCTGACCTAAGTTAAATATAGATTCTACTAGACCTTGATTTTTTGATCTTTCATACCAATACTTAGCATTTGTATGGTCGTTATAATAATTTTCGTATATTAATCCAACCATATGCTCTGCATATGCATTTTTTTCATTTGCACATACATCTAGCATCTTTTTAGATTCTTCTAAGTTACCTTCTTCGTAATATATTCTTCCAAGATGTAATTTGGCATTTAGATGATTTTCATCAGTAGCCATTAGATAGTATTTTTTAGCTTCTTCTAAATTATTTAAATCTTCGTATATAAGACCTACTTTATAACTAGATTCTTTGTCGTTATTGTTTGCTGCTTTTTTATACCATAAAATAGCCTCGTCTAGATTTTCAGCTTCTACATATATATCAGCTAATTTCTTTTGACAAGTTACAAAATTTGAATTTCTCAAATAATATGATATAGCCTGTTGATAATCTTTTGTCTGATAATATAAGTCTCCCAAGTTCTCTACAGCTACTTTACAACCATCCATTATTGCTTCTTCATAGTATTTTATAGCTTTTTCATAATTTTTTTCTTCAAAATAAAGTCCAGCAAAATTATTTTTAGCTTCTACTAATGAATCATTAGACGCTAAATCATAATACAATTTTGCACTTTCAATTGTGTTTTTTCTATTATATAAATTCCCCAGTCTCAACTTAGCCATACTGTGATTAGAGTCTATCGCTTCTTTATAGTAATCTATAGCATCTTCATATAGATCTTTTTCATCATATAAATACGCCAGTCTATACTGTGACTCAACATGGCCTTTGTCTGCACTTTTTTTATAATATCTTATTGCGTCGTCGATGTTTCCGTTAGCTTCCATATATAAACCTAAATTGTAACATCCTTTTTCATATCCACTTTTATAAAGCTGTTTATATAAGCTAACTGCTTCTTTTTCCATGTTCTTTTGCATATATAAGATAGCTAAATTGTATTTACATTCGTTATTACCTAATATATGACCTTTTTTATAAAATTCTATAGCATCTTCTTCTCTTTCTAGTGCCATATATAAATTCCCTATATTAAAACACGCCACTCCATCATTTCCATGTGCAGCAGTTTTTAACCACTTTTCTGCATTATGAAAATCTCTAAGTTTAAAGTGGACAATTCCTAAATTGTTTTGGCATCTTAAATCTCCATTTAAAGCCTGTTTTTCATACCAATAAAGTGCATACTCATATCCCTCAATATTGTAGTACATATTTCCCAAATCAAAAGCAGAGTCTTCTTTTCCGTTTTTATATGATAAAGAAAACCACTTTTCAGCTTCAACATATTGTTTTCTTTCTAAATAAAGCTCCCCTAATCTATATTGTGCTTTTACGTGATTTTGATTTCCAGCGATTATGTAAGATTGTATAGCTTGATCTTTTTTCCCTATCTTCTCAAACATATTAGCTTTGCTATAAGCTATGACTGCTTCTGTAGGTACTTCTTTACCCTTTTTCTTCATTGAAAATTTATTCATTTTCACTTCATTCTCCTATTTTACTTCTATTTTATAATTATAATAACACACTCATACTATAAAATATTATATACTAAAATATATTTTATTTATTTCCAAAACCCAAAATTTAATAAAAATGTAATTATTTCAATATAAATAGTAATATAAAAGCAATAAATCTACTACTTTTCCATAGCTTTGAGTTCCTTCTTTTACTCTATTTGACTTTAGATAGACATTGTTCATATTCTCTGATACTTTGTTCACTTTACCTTCGTATTTTTCCCAAAATGATGAATAACTTATTAAGTCGTATCTAACATCTTTATCTATTTTTTCTGTCATAGATTTAAATTTATCGTAATCTACTTTGCTAAGTGCAGAAGCGGTGTATTTTAACGCCATAAAATATCCCGAATAATTTACATATGGCTCTTCGTTATTTATACAAGCTATATAAGCTAAAAAATTGGCTTCACTTTCATTTGCATATCCTCTTTGGTGTGCCATTTCATGTAATATAGTAAATGGCATACTAGTTAATGGCTGATTTATATTTATATTAGCTTCACCTGTAAATGGTGAATAAATACCCGTTATACTAGTATATGAAAGTAAGTTTGAATTTAATATTATCTTAGCTTTTGAGTAATTTCCTTGCTTATTTAGATTTAAAAGCTCTACATTATCATATGCACTTTGTAAAGTAGAAATCATATTTTTAATACTTTTAATATCTTTATTTAATTCATTATTAGAATTATTCACTATTTTTTTACTTTCATTACATTTTTCAATCAAATAACTGTATAATTCTTCTAAATCATTTTTGTCAAATGCAATATTAGATATATCCTTTTTATTTACACTAGATTTATATTCTGTTTTTATACTTTCTTCTAATCCTACTCTATTGTAATTAATTCCCCATAATACTATAAATAAAAAATACATAAAACATATAAACGCCAAATAATTTAAAAGTATATTTTTCAAACTATTAAAAAACGATTTTTTATCTTTAAATAGCTTAACTGCCAAATAGATTATAGAAATTAATATCGAAAGTACAAAAATATATATAAGTATCTCAAAATACGAAAAATCAAATGTAGAATTTATCTTGCTCAAAAATTTCACTATATATATGTCTAGTTTTTTAGAATAGTAATTTTCTACTAAATAGCTGTACTTTGACGATATATACTTTATAAAAAGCGATATAATAAAGAGTATATACGCGCTTATCCTAAATTTCTTCATT
>NZ_CABQXJ010000100.1:0-9021 GCF_902468165.1 uncultured Intestinibacter sp. | reverse complement strand
TTATTTAAAATACTATTAAATATAATATTTGTATTTCATAAAATAAATATAATTTACTATATAGCATAAATTATTATTTGAAGTAAAACCTATGCTATGGTATTATATAATTTCGAATACTCAAATTTTAGGAGGACCTTATAATGGAAAATTTACCAAATTGCCCAAAATGCAATTCTGAATACACTTATGAAGATGGATCACTTTTAGTTTGCCCAGAATGTGCTCACGAGTGGAATCCAAGTGCTCAAGAAGAAGAAAACGTAATAAAAGACGTTAACGGAAACGTTTTAAACGACGGAGACTCTGTAACAGTTGTTAAAGACTTAAAAGTTAAAGGAGCTTCTTCTTCAATAAAAATAGGAACTAAAGTTAAAAACATAAGATTAGTTCCAGATGCTGCTGACGGACATGATATAGAATGTAAAATAGATGGTTTCGGAGCTATGAAACTTAAATCTTCAGTAGTAAAAAAAGCTTAATTAACTAAAGTCAGCAAATATGCTGGCTTTTTTAATTTTAAGCAACGGAATCTTTGATTCGTTGGCGATATGAACGAAGTGAATTTTAAGCAACGGAATCTTTGATTCGTTGGCGATATGAACAAAGTGAATTTTTTTATACGGTAATAACAATTTCGAAATTGTTAAATTTTTAATTTATAGTATAATTGAAATATATTATCTATTTAGAGGCTGTCTTTATTTGGGGTTATTTAAAAACTATAATGCTCTGAGGTTGGGAAAATTTTATATCCTTGGAGGAAAACTTATGTGGTATGTTAATTTTAGAAAAACAAAATGCAAGAGCTGTTATGCTTGTGCTCGTGTGTGTCCTGTCAATGCAATTAAATTTAAAAATGAGCAAGCACAGATTTTAAAAGAAAGATGCATTGTATGCAATGAGTGTTCTAAGGCTTGTTCTCAAAAGAAATCAATATTAAAATCTGAAGTATCAAAAATCAAGTTATTCTTAAAGAATAAAAATAAAATCGCTGTTTCTATAGCACCTAGCTTTGTATCTATATTCGGCGAAAACAGTCACAAAATCCCCACTGCATTAAAAAAGCTGGGATTTACATATGTTGAAGAAACTGTAATTGCAACTAATCCTGTATTAGAAGAATATAATAAGTATGCAGATTTAGATGATGGTCAAAATTATTTTACTAGTTTTTGTCCGACTATAAATAACTTAATCGAAAAGCACTTTCCCCAATTTACAAAAAACCTAATCCCTATCGTATCTCCTTTTTTATGTCATACTAGACTTATGAAAAGTAAATACCATACCGACACAAAAGTTGTATTTATAGGACCTTGTCTTGCTAAAAAAGATGAAGGCTCTACTGATATAAGTGTAGATGCTGTGTTGACTTTTGCCGAGCTAGAAAAATGGCTAAAAAACGAAAATATAAATTTGGACGAACTTGAAGAAAGTGAATTCGATGTTATTTGCAAAGATAGATTGTTATTTCCGCTAGTTGGACAGACAACACGCATTATAAATGATAAAAATCCAGTAAAAAAAGTTATAACTGTAGAAGGTATAAGCGATTGTATAGATATACTCCACGCTTTGGAGGAAGGTCGTTTTACTAATACAATCTTTGAGATGAGTGCTTGTATCCATAGCTGTCTAAATGGCTCTGGACTTGATAATCACAACACAACTTATCAAGAAAGAGAAATTAATTTAAGAAATTATAGACAAAAATGCAAAATAAAATATAGAGACTTTGATGATAAATATCCATATAAAGATTATCTATATAAAACACCTCTAGAAAAAATCTTTTCACCTAAAAAGGTATATCTAAAAGAGCCTTCTAAAGATGAATTAACTTCTATTTTAAAATCTATGGGTAAAACAATTATAACAGATGAGTTAAACTGTGGTGGCTGTGGATATAAAACTTGCCGAGAGCACGCTGTTGCAATTTATAACGATATTTCTGAAGTGAACATGTGCTCTCCTTATATGAGACAAAAAGCTGAAAATATAGCAAACTCTATATTTGAATCATCACCTTTTTTAATAGGTCTTATAGATAAAGAGATGAATATTTTAGAATTTAACAGCAAGGCCAAAGAGTTTTTTGATATAAAAAATGATGACTATATAGATTGCCCTATTTTTATGTATGTTGACGATGATGCCTTTTATGATTGTATACATAATCATAAAAATATCTATAATAATATAGTTCCTATTGAAGATATGAATAAAACTCTATCCCAAGATATATTTTGGCTTTATGATGAAGAAATATTTCTTTGGATGGCATATGATATTACACAAAAAATCGAAAAGAAAATCCGAAATGATCAAATAAAAGAAGATACTATAAACCTCGCTCAAACTGTCATAAATAAACAGATGCGTGTTTGTCAGGAGATAGGAAGACTACTTGGTGAAACAACAGCAGAGACAAAAGTCATCTTAAGCCGTTTAAAAAACTTGATAAATGAAGATATTGAGAATGAAGATGAATAATAAATAAGTAAATTAATTAGTCTATAAGTTAATACGATAATAGTGAAATAAACTTATAACAAAAAATCAAAGATCATTAATTCATTTTCATCATAAAAATTATAAATAAAAAGGAGTTTGGCATTTTAACACCATACTCCTTTATTTTTTATTTTAATAAATATTATTCAACTACTACTGCTGTTCCATAAGCTATAACTTCACTAGCCCCCTGAATTATTGATGAAGTCATAAATCTCATTCCTACAATTGCATTTGCTCCAGCATCACTTGCTTTATCTATCAATCTTTGTAGTGCTACATTTCTGGCCTCTTCCATCATTTGAGTGTATGATTTCATTTCGCCACCGACTAATCCTTTTAGTCCTGCACCTATATCTTTACCGATATTTTTTGATTGAACAGTTCCACCAGACATAACCCCAATAACTTGTTTTATTTCTTTTCCTTGTATTTGTTCTGTTGTGACTACTATCATTTTTATTCCCCCTAAAAATAATTTCTACACTTTTAATTATATATTCTCATTAACAAAATATAACTCAGCTTTACTCATCTTTATCTGATTTTTTACTTCCCTTTTTGCGCGCTTTTACACATTCAGTAAGCAGGTATTCTATCTGTCCATTTATAGATCTAAATTCATCTTCTGACCACTGAGCAAGCTCATTCCACAGAGTTGGCGAAATTCTAAGCAAAATTTGTTTTTTGCTTTTGTCCTTTTTATCAGCCATAACTATCTAATAAATTGAACCACTATTTACTATTGGCTGTGCATCTTTACTTCCACATAATACTACAAGTAAATTGCTCACCATAGCAGCCTTTCTTTCGTCGTCCAACTCAACAACTTCTTTTTCACTTAGAGAATTAAGCGCCATCTCAACCATTCCAACAGCACCTTCTACTATTTTTTTACGAGCTGCTATTATTGCCTCTGCTTGTTGACGTTGTAACATTGCTGCGGCAATTTCTGGTGCATAAGATAAGTGAGTTATACGGACTTCTTCTACTTCTATACCTGCAATTTCTACACGCTTTTGAAGTTCTTCTTTTAATTTATCAGCTATCTCTTGACTACTTCCACGAAGAGACTTTTCACTGTAGTCTTCTGTATCTTCTGAGTCATATGGATAAAGTCTCGCTACATTTCTTATTGTAGAGTCACATTGTATTGATAAAAATGTCTTGTAGTTTTCTACGTTAAATACAGCTTTTGTAGGATTTATAACTCTCCAAATAACTATTGTTCCTATTATTATAGGATTTCCTAATTCATCATTTACCTTTTGTTTTTGGTTGTTAAGAGTCATAGCTTTTAAAGATATTTTCTTTGTATTTGATGTTGTAGTTTCTTGTTCTGAATCCTTATCACCAACTTTACTCAACTTAGTAACTTGTGATTCATAAGTTGGATTTATCGCACTTACAAATGGATTTACAAAGAAAAAACCTGGCTTTTTAATTGTCCCGTAGTATTTACCAAATAAGACAAATACTATAGATTCATTTGGATTTACTATTTTTAAACCACAAAATATAAATATCGCTACAATAAATAAAATTATTGTAACTATTAAAAATATATCATTTTCAGTATTAACTAAGTTTATGAACCCAAACACTGGTGATAAGATAAATAATATTCCTATAAAAAGAGCTATCCACCCACTTATAGGGTTTAATTCCTTTTCTTCAATTGAACTATCTTGTTTCAATAAATTTTTCTCACCCATAGTTTTCCCTCCTAATTACTTCTTACAAATATTATTAAGTATAATTTTGATATTATTTTGATATCATTTTTATACTTAAATAATAATCTTTTATTTATTTATTTTCCAGTTACATTATTGTAACTTTTACCATATATAACCAAATATCATGACCCAACTTTATAAATTATGATATTTACACCTTCGTTTGTAACTTATGTACAATAGTAAACAAGTGGAAAATATAGTATAATTCTAATAAGAAAATTTTTACTTTTACAGTTTAGATAAACATATTTTCTGTAAAAGATATACTGCTCTACTTGAGTTAAGGGCTATTTATTTTTATAAGGGGGAATTTTAAATGTCCAATTCTAAATTTGCTAGAAAAGGATGTCGTGAGTGCTATGCTTGTGTCAGAGTATGTCCTGCTGATGCAATAGTTATAAAAGATGGCCAAGCCGATATCCTTGCAGATAGATGTATTTTTTGTGGGAGATGCTCAAAAGCCTGTCCTCAACATTATCGAGTGGAAAAAATGAGTATAAGTTCAGTAAAGGAGTTTATAAAAAGTGGTGAAAATGTAATTGCATCAGTCGCTCCTAGTTTTGCATCAGCATTTGGCAACCAAAGTTTAAAAATACCAGCAGTTCTTAGACATCTCGGTTTTAATCATGTGGAAGACTCGGGAATTACAACAAAACCTATTTTTGATATATACAATAATTATGCAGACAAGGACGACAACAAAAACTACATTACTTCTATGTGTCCTACAATCGATCACCTTATTCAAAAGCACTATCCCGAATTAACTGACTCAATTATTCCAGTCGTGCCTCCGTTTATAAGCCATGGGCGATTTCTTAAGCATAAATACGGTACAGAAAGCAAGGTCGTATTTATCGGTCCCTGTGTTGCAAAGAAAACCGATGCAGCTAAAGAAATCTGTGTTGATGAAGTTTTGACTTTTTATGAGCTACAAAAATGGATTCAATCTAAAAAAATAAATTTAGAGGACTTTCCAATTGAGCCATTTGACTACGTATGTAATGATAAAATATTATTCCCAATACCAGGAGAAACTGCTGATTTTTTAGAAAAGAAAAATCCGAAAAAGACAGTTTTCTGTGTTGATGGTATTGAAGATTGCAAAAGTGTTTTAAACTCTATAAGAAATAATAAATTTGAAAATACATTTTTTGAAATGAATGCGTGCAATCATGGTTGTCTTTATGGTTCTGATTTGGACAAAGATGATAGATGCTTTTTTGAAGTTAAGCGAGATTTAATAAATAATAAACAGAAATATATAGATTTATTCCAAGCAAATGCAGTAGACAACCCATACCAAGATATTGCACTCGATGTTTTGCTTTATAAGGAATATCCACCTAAACCCTTCCATCTAGAACAACCGACAGAATACGAAATTAGGGAGATTTTAAAGACAATGGGAAAAACTATCCGCTCCGATGAGTTAAACTGTGGTAGTTGTGGTTATAGAACATGTCGCGAGAAAGCAATAGCAGTATTTAACGGACTTGCAGAACCGTCAATGTGTCTTCCTTATATGAGAAATAAAGCCGAGAGCTTATCTAATATAATTTGTGAATCCTCGCCTAATTTAATTGGGCTTATCGACAAAGACATGATGATTATCGAATTAAATCCTGCCGCAGAGTCGTTTTTTAAGATAAAAAAAGACGAGGCTAACGGCATGCCAATTGGAATGTATTTAGATGATGATGAATTTGAACATGTTAGAACATTTAGAAAAAATGTCAGAAATGAAAAAATCACTTTTGAAGAATACGACGACTCTACCCTACTTCAAACAATATATTGGTTAGAACAAAACCAGATGTTTTTGTGGCTGGCTGTAGATATTACCAAAGATGAAAGAGCAGAGAAAAAACTTCAAAATTTAAAAATGGAAACTGTAGAAATGGCTCAACAAGTAATTGCAAAACAAATGACTGTTGCTCAGGAGATTGCCAGTTTGCTAGGTGAAACAACTGCTGAGACAAAAGTCACTTTAACCAAACTTAAAAATTTCATTTTAGATGAGGAAGGAAAAGAATAATGAGATATTTTATTGATTTTGCATCAGGAAGTCTTATTAAATATGGAGAAGAACTTTGTGGAGATAATGTTGAATTTTATGTCGATAACGATATGAGCGTTGCTGTTTTGTCAGATGGGCTAAGCAGCGGTGTAAAAGCCAATATATTGTCTACTCTTACTTCTACAATAGCTCTTACAATGATAAAAAATGGCCTTTCTATAGAAGAAACTGTAGAAACAATTATCCAGACCTTGCCTATTGATGCACAAAAAAACATCGCCTACTCTACTTTTACTATCGTAAAGATAACAGACCACAATAAGGCCTATATTGCTGAGTTTGACGGTCCTAAGACGTTTTTCTTGAGAAGGGGTCAAATTGAAAAAATACACTATACTCACAAAGATATCTGTGGTAAATCTGTTCGTGAGGCCAGTATAGATTTAAAAGAAAACGACGTATTAGTATTTGTAAGCGATGGGGTACTTTATGCAAGTGCTGGTCAATTACTTAATTTAAATTGGAAATGGGAAGATATCGCCAAACATCTCAAAATTAATGTAAGAGAATCTATGTCAGCTCTTGATATAAAAAACAACTTATTAGGTGTTTGTGACCAAATGTATTTATTTGAGCCCGGAGATGATACAACAGTATGCGTATTAAAGGCTGTTAAACCGAAAAAAGTTAAATTATTTACTGGACCACCGTCTCACAAAGAAGACGACGCCAAAGTTGTGCATGAACTTATGACTAATGCTGATATTAGAATTGTATCTGGTGGGACAACTTCACAAATAGTCGCACGAGAGCTAGGCGTAGAAGTTAAATCAAGTACAGAAATATACGATAAAGAAGTCCCTCCAATTGCGTATATCCACGGAATAAACTTAGTTACTGAAGGTGTTCTAACTCTTTCAAAAACTATAGATAGATTAAAATCACTATCTAAATCACTAGATAGCAATATATTTAAAGCTAAAGATGGCGCTTCCCAAATGGCAAAACTTTTATACAGTGCCTCACATATAAAATTATTAGTTGGAAGATCTTTAAATATTGCTAATGCTGAAATATCGTTTCAAAGAGATTTGGAACTAAGACTTCATGTAATTGGAGAGCTAGAAAAGATTTTAGTGAAGTTGGGCAAAATCGTGACTATTGAATATTATTAATTGAGTAAAAATTATATAATTTTTAAAAAAATAAAATCGCAAAAACCCGAAATTGGATTTTTGCGATTTTGTAGTTCTTGAGTGAAGTAATTGGGACGAAATTGAACGTAGTTTGCCCAAATTATATCTTAGATATTATTTTGAGTAGAACTCAACGATTAGTATTTCGTCAATTTCGATTGGCACTTCTTGTCTCTCTGGTAATCTTGTTAATACACCTGAGAATTTGTCCATATCTTTAGCTAAGTAAGGATATTGATTTAAAGCACCATTTTCAAAGTTTTCTTTAAACATTACATTAGTTCTAGATTTTTCTCTTAAAGTAACTTCATCACCTACTTGTACTGCAAAAGAAGGTATATCTACTTTTTTACCGTTCACTAGTATATGTCCGTGAACCACCATTTGACGTGCTTGTCTTATAGAGTTAGCGAATCCTAATCTATAAACTACGTTGTCTAATCTACATTCTAACATTTGTATTAAAGCTGTACCTGTTGATTCTTTAGACTTTTCAGCTTTTTTAACATAGTTTCTAAATTGTTTTTCTAATACTCCATAGTAAGCTCTCAATCTTTGTTTTTCTAATAATTGAAGTCCGTATGGTGAAAGTTTTTTGTCTGCTCTAGAAGTTCCTCTTCCAGCTCTATCCATTGCTTTTGGATGTCCGCATACATTTAATCCTAAACGTCTGCATTGTTTAAATCTTGGTCCCATCATTTTTGCCATTTTTGTTGTTCTCCTTAAAAATTATATTTTGCCGCGATAATTTTTAAAGCCAATATCATTATAGCACTTATTTTTATGGTTGTAAATGATTTTCATTATTAAACAATATGTATTTTTAATGTATTTTTGTTAGAGAAAGTTAAAATTCACTGCGTTCATGGCGCCAACGACTTCGTCCGTTGCTTAAAATTCACTGCGTTCATACGCGGGCGACTTCATCCGTTGCTTCAAATTAACTTCGTTAATCCACAAGCGACTTTATCTTTTGCTTTAGTTTTACTTAAAACTAAAAAAGCTGATACAAAATAAATTGCATCAGCTTTTTTGAAGAATCGTATAATCATTAGGCATACTGGTTATAACGCAAAGTAGATTTATATGTAACGCGCAAAATACATACTTAATCTAGAAATAGTATTATCTTTTATAAAGATTTATTATACTAATCAATAACTTTAAATATTAATAGATCTCGATAGCTACCACACTTAACTCGATTTCTCTATTTAAAAATATTTAAACTATCGTCATTTCCTTAGCCTGGTTTTATTATAACAGAGTTTTTTTGTTTTGTAAATGATATTAATTATCATTATCGAATTTTTTTTTAATTTTTTAGTTTTTCTCCAAATTTATTCCATAAACTGTATTCTTTTTAAGTATATTAATTATTTACCTTTATTTTTTTAGTTAAAATTATTCTTTACTTTAAAATATTTTTTTATTTTTATAATATTGTCTATATGATAAGTATTAATATTTAAAGAGCTTTCTTTTTTGAAGATTTTTAAATAATCGATTAAAAAATATAACTTACGAGTATAAAAATCAATAAATT
>NZ_CABQXJ010000099.1:0-9059 GCF_902468165.1 uncultured Intestinibacter sp. | reverse complement strand
AACCGGATTATATATAATAATATATAATCCGGTTTCTTTGAAGTTCATCTATTGTTTATTAAAGCATTTTAATACTCTTTTTATATATTTAAATCTTATGAATTTCTATATTCATGTGGTGTTTGACCTGTTTTCTTTTTGAATATTTGTATATAATGACTTACATTGTTGAACCCTACATTTTCAGCAATATCTAGTATAGAAAAGCTGGTATTTTTTAATAATTTCATACTTTCGTTAATTCTATAATTAATTAGATAATCGTAAGGTGACATTTTAAGTGATTTCTTGAAAAATCTGCAACACTCACCTTTACTAACAAATACAGAATCAGCAATATCTTGAAGAGTGATTTTATTACTATAATTTTTATGAATAAAGGATAAAACATCTTTGACCCTTTCTTCATTGATTGGTTTGGGTTCTGTTTTTTGAGAAAATATATCATTTTCATTCAGTACTAATAAAAGCCAAAATCTCATTAAATTTATATAAATTTCTAATTCATATCCTCTAGATTTTGATATGTCAGCAGTTATTATATCCATAATGAATTTTAATGCTTCTTTTTCCCACTTATTTTCCCCATAAATTTCAATTGAATTTAAATTATCTGCTGTAATAACGGGGTCGATGTACTTTTGTTCAATTATGCTTCCAGGGAAAGTTTTTAATAACTTAGGGTTAAATATTACAGAATGATAGATACAATCTTTATCACCAACACTTTTAGCCATGTGTATTCTTTGTGTATTTATAAAAATTCCCTGACCACTCTTTAAAATATATGACTTTTCCCCAACTATAAACTCTATAGACCCCTTAGTTACAATTGATATTTGTATTTCATCATGCCAATGAAGTTTAACATAACCTTTAGAAAAATTTCTAATTTCACTAAAACTAACTTCAAAGGGGAATGAATACATTTTTTCAATACTAATATCTTCTAATTTGTCATTTAAAACCATTTTATTAGGACGCATAAAATTCACCCCTTATATGTTAATATATTGATATTTTTTCGTTAAGATACTGATAGAAATAAAGTTATCTTGACGATATAATTATAATTGAAAATATCTAGTTAATCAAATTAAACTAGCAAAAAATATATTGTTTTATTAAATAATATATACAAATAAATAATTAAAAAATAAGCAATATAATTATATAAAATAATTATATTATTGAGATTGTAATTATCTATAGCTTTAGAGCAAAAAATAATATACCAAACCTAACGAACTGGACCCCTCCAAAAAAAATATATGGGTCCTTTTTGTTTGTTCAAAAAAATATGTTATACTAAATAATAATATACGAAACAAAGGTTTGTTAAGTTAAAAAACTTATTTTTTTAAGGGTAAAATATTTTTTAAGGAGATGGGTAATTTGAAAATTTCAACAAAGGGAAGATATGCATTACGTCTAATGATTGACTTGGCAATAAATGACGAGGGGAAATGTATAAGAATAAAAGACATTGCTAAAAGACAAGAGATTTCTGAGAAATATTTAGAACAAATAATATCTATACTAAATAGAGCTGGGTACATAAAAAGTGTTAGAGGTCCTCAAGGAGGTCACAGACTAGCAAGACATCCAAGAGAATATACAGCGGGGATGATACTTAGATTAACAGAGGGAAGTTTAAGTCCTGTAGCATGTTTAGATGATGATATAAATCAATGTAGTAGACAAGCACAATGTGCTACATTGGAGCTATGGAAGATGTTAGATAAGGCTATAAGTGATGTTGTCGACAATGTGACACTTGAAGATTTGGTTCAATGGCAAATAAATAAAAATAATAATTATATTATTTAAGAAATATATAGAACTGCTTAAAATAACTAAGATTTTAAGCGGTTTTTTTGTGTAAAAATTTAAATGTAAAAAAATACCATATTTCATATTGACATAGTAGGATTTATGAACTACTATTAAAGCATACCAAACAGGTAGGAAATGGAAAATATAAAGATTAAAATAAATATTTATATACAGGGGGATAACAAAATGTCAAATAAAATAAGTAGAAAAGATAGAAAGTTAAAATTTGAAACATTACAACTTCATGTAGGTCAGGAATCACCAGACCCAGTTACAGATGCAAGGGCAGTTCCAATATACCAAACATCTTCATATGTATTTAAAAACTGTGACCATGCAGCTGCGAGATTTGGATTAAGTGATGCAGGGAATATATACGGAAGATTAACTAATCCAACAGAAGATGTATTTGAACAAAGAATGGCAGCACTTGAAGGTGGGGTAGCAGCATTAGCTGTAGCTTCAGGAGCAGCAGCACTAGCTTATACATTCCAAAACTTAGCTCAAAATGGGGATCATATAGTAGCAGCTAATAATATCTATGGGGGAACATATAACTATTTAGCACATACATTCCCAGAATACGGTGTAACAACTACTTTTGTTGACCCAGCGGATAAAGAAGCCATAGAAAATGCAATAAAAGAAAATACGAAAGCAGTATTTATAGAAACATTAGGAAATCCAAACTCAGATGTAGTTGATATAGAAGCAATATCAAAAATAGCACATGACCACAAAATACCTCTAGTGATAGACAATACATTTGGAACACCTTATTTAATAAGACCAATAGAACATGGTGCAGATATAGTTGTTCATTCTGCAACTAAATTTATAGGAGGTCATGGAACAACAATCGGTGGAGTAATAGTAGATGGAGGAAAATTTGATTGGGAAGCATCTGGCAAATTCCAAAGCTTAGTTGACCCAAATCCAAGTTACCATGGAGTAAGCTTTACGAAAGCAGTTGGACCAGCAGCTTTTGTAACAAAAATAAGAGCTATATTACTTAGAGATACAGGAGCTACACTTTCACCATTCCATGCATTCTTATTTTTACAAGGATTAGAAACTTTATCACTAAGAGTTGAAAGACATGTAGAAAATGCATTAAAGGTTGTTGAATATTTAAATAATCATCCACAAGTTGAAAAAGTTCATCATCCATCTATAACAGATGATCCAGAACAACAAAGATTATATAAAAAATACTTCCCAAATGGTGCAGGTTCAATATTTACTTTTGAGATAAAAGGAGATGCTCAAAAAGCAAAAGATTTTATAGATAATCTTGAATTATTCTCATTACTTGCTAATGTGGCAGATGTTAAATCATTAGTAATACATCCAGCATCTACAACACATTCACAATTAAGTGAAGAAGAATTATTAGAACAAGGTATAAAACCAAATACTATACGTTTATCAATAGGAACAGAACATATTGATGACATTATACAAGATTTAGAAGAAGCATTTAAATCTGTTAAATAGTAGATATATAGATAAAAAGATTGAAAGATCTTTAGGAGGAAAATAAAATGTCTAAAATAGCTAAAAAACTAACTGATTTAATAGGAAATACACCTTTACTTGAACTTGGAACTTATAGAGATGAAAATAAATTAGAAGCAAATTTAATAGCGAAACTTGAATACTTCAATCCACTTGGAAGTGTAAAAGATAGAGTTGCAAATGCAATGATAGAAACTGCTATTAAGGAAGGTAAAATTAATAAAGATACAGTAATAATAGAACCTACTAGTGGAAATACTGGTATAGGATTGGCATTTGTTACTGCAACAAAAGGTCTTCGTTTAATACTTACTATGCCAGAAACAATGAGTATAGAAAGAAGAAGAATAGTTTCTGCATTAGGAGCAGAAGTAGTATTAACACCTGGAGTAGAAGGAATGAAGGGTGCTATTGCAAAAGCAGAAGCGTTAAAAGAAGAGTATGGAAATGCATTTATTCCACAACAATTTGAAAATGAAGCTAACCCTAAAATCCATTTTGAAACTACTGGTCCAGAAATATGGAGAGATACAGATGGAAAGGTCGATATATTTGTTGCAGGTGTAGGTACTGGAGGAACAGTTACTGGTATAGGAAAATATATAAAATCTCAAAATCCAAATGCAAAAATAGTTGCAGTAGAACCAGCTACATCAGCAGTACTTTCTGGTCATAAACCAGGACCTCACAAGATTCAAGGTATAGGTGCAGGATTTGTACCTAAAGTTTTAGATTTAGATATAGTAGACGAGATAATTCCTGTTGAAAATGAAGATGCTTTTAATGCATCGAGAGCAGTAGCAAAAGCAGAAGGTTTGTTGGTTGGTATATCATCTGGTGCATCAATTTACGCTGCAACAGAGCTAGCTAAAAGACCAGAAAACAAAGGCAAAAATATAGTTGTTTTATTACCAGACACTGGTGAAAGATATTTATCAACAACTTTATTTGAATAGATTTATATAAAATAACTCTTAACAAAGTGAAAAACTCACTATGGCAAGTCAGGCCAAAGGCTTGCCATATCCCCAGGATAACTTATAAAAATGGTATCCCTTAGTTAGTATATAAAATACAAGTATAATAACTAATATAAAAGCTGGAATATAACTTTAAATTTAAGTTATTCCAGCTATTTTTTTAATTTCTAACCTATTAACTAAAGCAATGGAATCTTCAATTCGTTGGCGCTATGAGCGAAGCGAATTTTTTTAACTAAAACAAAAATACAGTCTATAGTTAGCTTTTAATTATATTATTTTCTTGACCAAGTTATATTATCTCCACGAGACATATCTAGTACATATCCCGCAATATTTATTCTATTTTCGATGCAGTGGCGACATTCTGCTGCCTCATCTCCTGTACATATTTTATTGTCATAAAGTTCATATTTTTTTCTAGAAGAAGTAGGTGATAAGTTTGGCATGGCAACATTAGCGCCGGCATCAAATCCTTTTTCACGACCTACTGGATCTATTGTTCCTAAGGCTGTAGTTGCTGGCAATAGGCAAGTAGGAAGTAATAATCTAATTAATGATAGCATTAGTGTAGTTTCCTCAACAGTACCTGCAGGCTCATTCTTAAATTGAGTATCGTGATGTGGGATAAAAGGGCCTATTCCAACCATATGTGGGTCCAGTTCTTTTAAGAATAGCAAATCTTCTGCTAAAATTTCTGGTGTTTGATAAGGAGAATGAACCATAAATCCAGCACCTATCTGATAACCGATTTCTTTTAAGTTTCTTAAACATTGAATTCTGTTTTGGAGTGACATACATCCTGGGTGAAGTTTTTTATAATGTTCTTCATTTGCAGTTTCATGTCTAAGTAAATACCTATCTGCACCTGCATCATAGTATTTTTTATATGATTCATAACTTTTTTCACCTATAGATAGTGTAACTGCGCAATTGGGATATTTGGATTTTATTGATTTTACGATTTCTACAATTTTATCATCAGTAAAATATGGGTCCTCGCCACCTTGTAAAACATAAGTATTATATCCAAGAGTGTGACCGATATCAGCACATTCCATAATTTCATCTAGAGAGAGTCTATATCTGTCGGCATTTTTATTTGATTTTCTAATTCCACAATAATAGCAGTCGTTTTTACAATAATTAGTGAACTCGATTAAAGCTCTTAAATAAACTTTATTGCTATAGTATTTATCCCTTAGACAGGATGCTTTTTTATGTAGATATTTTCTATCTTCATCATTTATATTTTTTATTATATAAACTAATTCTTCCTTAGTTAATATATGTGTATCTGCCAGTTTATCGATTAAATTTCTTATATTCATAAAACTTCTCCTTTAAAATAAAATATAAAATTCATACTTGGAAAGTATGGAATTACTTATATTTTAGCATAAAAACATATTGTGTGTAAAATTATGGAAATTAAGGTGAATACAAAAAAACTGTGAGAAAAATAGATTATTTAACTCACAGTTTCGTATAAAAAGTTATTTTTTAATAATTAATTTTATAATTTAAAGTAATTAACTTGGTAATCAGTTAACTCAGTATCACATTCAGCACAGTGGAAACTTTTTTTAGATGTTATGAAACTATTTGATTCATTATCGTACTCAGTTTTCATTTTTGTAACTATACCTGCAGCAGTAAGGTCTTTACCACATTTTTTACAGTTTTGAACTGTGCATATATTTTCCAAAAATGCAGGATTTAACTGTTCTATAGTGTATCCACATTTTGAACAATTTACTCCATTTTCTTGTTCTTTTGATGTAACTACTAATCCTTTACCATCTTTAGAATATTTATAATTTACCTTTTCTACAGTTGAATAACCAGATTCAAAGATGTTGCAACTACAATTAGGACATATGAATTTAGGTTCATATCCATTTATAGTAGTATTTTCTTTTGTATCCGTATTTTCAGTAGGTGTAGATTCTTTTTTAGTATCTTCTGATTTTTTAACAGTTTCAGTTTTATCAGTTTTATTAGGAGTAGATTTTGCTTTTTCTTCTTTTTTTGGTTGTTCACTTTGACCACCATAATAAGCTCCACCTAAGTCAACTTGACCGCATAAATCAGATAATTTTTCTCCCATAGTTTTTAAGAAAGTTTCTAATTCATCTTCAGGATTACTTTCTTCTTTATTTTTATTAGAACTATCGAATTTTAATATATAATCATAAATATCTTTTGCATTAAATTGTACTGCAGCTGCTAAAATATGTTCTTTTATAGTAGCATACTCTTGATTTTTAGAAGGATTATTCAAGTTGATTATATCATTATCTAAAATGAATTTGACTATTGAAAGATAGTCGTATTTAGTTGCAAAGAAAAGAACCATTTCATCTAGATTATTGTCAGAAATTCTGTCCGCAAAATCAACAAATACTTCTGGAGAATCTAGATAGATTTTCTTTTCTAAATCTTTTAAATCGCTAAGTATTTCTATAATATTAAATATTTTTTTCATAATTAATTAATCCTCCTCGATTAAATTTTATAAATCATTTTCATATAATTTCACACTTGGATCAAGAGAGTAGATTATATCCTTTCTTTCTACTATAATTTTAGTAGTTTTTGCTAAGGTCTCATCTTGATTTATGTGAAGTAAAAGCTCCTTTGTAGGATTTATGGCAATTGGATTACCAACTCGTCTCAACATATTAATATCACCGTTTGTGTCTCCATAAGCATATGATTGATTTAAGTCTAAGTTGTACTTCTCAACAAGTTCATCAATAGCCTTATTTTTGCTTACAGAATCCCACATTGGGATAACTTCACCAGTAAATGCATTATCTTTAAATACATATATACTGCCTCGATAATCTGTAATATTATATTTTTCCGCCATTTTTTTTACTAGAAAATCGGGGCTACCAGAGATAAATATAACTTTATGACCTTGTGATAAATGCCACTTAATTCTAGAACGAGTATAAGTATAAACTCTTTCTGATTTTAATTTGATTACTTGGTCTGTTGCAAAATCTATTGCTGATTTATCTAATCCCATTAGTGATTTAACATATAAATCACACAAGTTTAGAAGATAATCGTCGTAATTTCCTTGTCTTCTATCCCAAGTCATAAAAATGTCTCTCGTATTGTCAACCCATGCTTTTTCATCAACAACTTCATATTTAATCAGTTTTTTGAAATGTTCAACCATAAGCGAATCCCTATAGATTGTACCGTCGATATCAAAAAAGGCTGCTGTATTTTTCATAAAGATCACCCCTAATTATGCTTTCTTATATTATATTATATTTTGTGTAAATAATATACTAAGACTATAAAATATAATTAAAATGATATATTATAGTTGTATTATATTTAAAAATAGAACTAATAATTAAAGATAAAGACTTTTTAGATAAGATTAGAGAGGAGAATATATGAATTTTGAATATGCAAAAATAACAAGGTCTAGACTTATGGGAAGTATGGGACTTATTACAAAATATAGCGATGAAAATAACGAAGTATTTGAATACTATCTTTTAGATTGTGAAGGGTTAGGTTTTTGTGATTATGTAAGATTAGAAAATCCTACAAAACAAGAAGCATATATGGAAGAAGAGCGATTAATGGGGGGATTAGGAGAAAATAGAATATTTATATCTGAAGATAGAGCTCTATTTTTAATCCAATACTTTGGACGCAAAAATTTAGAATATGAAAAGCCACTTCCAGATGGTGAAGAGTATTATATGAATATAATAGAAAATTACGAAACAGAAGTTACAATGGAAGAGATGTTCCCTATTTTATGCAGAAAAGTGACTAGCGAAGTAGAATTTATAAACTTCATGACTATGAGATTTATTGCGTGGGATAGAGAAGCACTTAGATATTTCTGTGAAAATGAAGAAACTGCATATATGCATATTACTAATATAAATGGAACACTTCTTAAAAATACAGTTTATGAAAAAGGTAATGGCAGATATATAAGTAAGCCAATTTATGAAGATAGCGATGGTTATTATGTCTGTAAAATCGCATTTAATATAGAAAAAGAGAATGATGAATACAAAGTAAAATCAATATTTGTTACTGATAAACAGCCACTTTATGATTTCCAAGTATTTGATGAAATATCTAAAAATGAGTTTGTAGATATTTATAATTTAAAAGAATACGACGAGTTTGTGGACAAGTTCTATATAGATAATCCTTTTATGATGAAAAGCCATTTAGACGAGGGGACATTCTTCACTAGATTTAACTTTAATAACAATCATGTAAAACAAAATGTATATGTAATAAATAATGACTTAAAAGCAGTTTATTATGTAATGGAAGATAAATTATATGTTGGAACTTATTCAAAAAGAGACAGAGATTATATAAACAAATTGTTAATAGCAAACTACAAAGATTATATATCATTTGATGATGCAATGTGTTTTGAGCAAAATGTATTATATGATTTTGCTGAATCTGGTTGTGATGATTTTTATTATTTTATAGAAGATTAAAAAATATATAGAAAATATTTTGATAAAATATTATGAATTGAAAATGGCTATCTATTTCTTAAAATAAAAAATATTAACAAAAAATGAGAATTAGTATCAAATTATATTGATAATCCTTATAAAATATGTTACTATTATTTCAGTAGTTAATTTAGGTTAACAAAATAGCCCTTTAAAGTGATGAAAAAATAGCTCCTATATTTATATATAGGAGCTGTTT
>NZ_CABQXJ010000098.1:0-9095 GCF_902468165.1 uncultured Intestinibacter sp. | reverse complement strand
ATCTATATGCCCCTTTAAAATTTCCTTATTTAATTCCACAAATTCACCTCCAAAATTAAATCATTGTAATACAAGGGTTTGTAAAAATAAAACCTCGCATAACAAGCATTATATATTATTAATACTCGTTATGCAAGGATTATTTGTTATTTTTATGTCATTTAAGTACATAAAAATAGGAATTATACCCAATGATACAACTCCTATTTATTTAGAAATAAATTATTTTTTAAACCATACTAATTTAATAAGCTACTATTTATTAGCCTCAGCATATATCTTCTGTGCCAAATAGTTAATCATATAATTTTGTAAATTATTATTAGTAAGTATCTCTCTAACTAATCTGTCATTTCTATTTTTAGTCTTAACTATACCTCTTTTGAAATAATTTTTTCCGAAAGTAGTAACTAAATCGTCATAACTATTTGCCTTAGCTATATCCATGATGTTTTTATCTTTTTTAAACATTTCCTCATACTGATCTATGATGATTCTATCTTCTTCCGTAAGTCCAACACCAAATACATCATTGATTTTTTTAATTATATCATCTAGGTATTCTTCCTCTTCTTCTGATACACGAGAGGTTGCTGTTTCAGATATACCAACCAACTCACCTTCACCATGATAAAGTGATATATCCTCACCTTTTTTATCATCATTACCAAGTTTTTGTAGCTTATAATAATCTAGACTTAGCATATCGTCAATGTCTATTCTTTCCTTACCCTTTTTGGGCAACTTTCTAAGAAGTGCTACTAAATAAACTTGTAATCTTAGAAGATTTAAGTTTTTAAAAGGATAAATTTGAATTAAAAAGTTATAGAAAGTAATATATTTCTGACATTTCTTTTTAAACTCATCTGCCCTTTTTTCATCTTCTTCCTCTATATAGCAATATCTCTCAACAGCTTTATCGATAATATTATTCATCTTTGCATCTTGATATGGTTTTCTATCTTTTTTATAAAATAATATAGTAAAATCATTTACCTCTTCATCAGTATATACACCATACTCATGCAGCTGATACCATAAATCATTTACTACGTTGGGATCAGTCACCTTATCTATATTAGTCATCTCAAAATAAGGCTTGTACGCATTTTGGATATCCTCAATGCTATTTTGGAAATCTAATATAAATGTTTGCTTGTTAGGATAAGTTCTATTAAGTCTCGATAAAGTTTGGACAGTTTTTACACCATCTAATTTCTTGTCCACATACATAGCACAAAGTTTTGGTTGGTCAAATCCTGTTTGGTATTTTTCTGCAACTATTAATATTTTAAAATCATTTTTATCAAAAATATTTGGTAAGTTTGACTCATTTATATCTGGTGCTACCTCTTGATTCATAGATACTTCTGTATACTCTTCATCCTCATGTTTAACAGTTCCAGAAAAAGCAACTAAAGACTTAATATTATATCCTTTTTCTTTTATATATTGGTCTATGGCCTGCTTATACATAACAGCATGAAGTCTACTTGCAGTAACCACCATTGCCTTTGCTTTTCCATCTAGCCACATAGACCTATTATCAACAAAATCATCTACTATTGTTTCAACCTTTTGTCTTATATTATGTTCATTTAAACTGACAAATTTAGTAATCGCTCTTTTTGCCTCTCCCTTATCAAACTCAGGATTATCAGCTATTTTCTTTCCAACTTTATAATATACATTTACTGGCATAAAGTTCTTTAATACATCTAATATAAACCCTTCTTCTATTGCTTGTTTCATAGAATATAAATGGAACTCATGAGGTAACCCATCTTCGCCTATTCTACCAAAGACCTGCATTGTTTTATTCTTAGGAGTTGCAGTAAATGCAAAGAAACTAATATGATCAAGATTCGTTCTCTTTTCTATAAGTTCATTCATTTTATCTATACTAGATTTTTCTTCTTTCTCAAGTTCATTATCAATTTTTTTAGCTTCTTCTAAAGTTTTTACTGCTAAAGTTTGCTTCAATGCATTCATATTTTCTCCAGATGTAGAAGAATGTGCCTCATCTATTATAACTGCATAATGTCTTTTCTCATGACTTTCTATTTTAGGCAAAGCATATTGGAATTTTTGTATAGTCGTTATAATAATCTTTGCTCTATTATTAATAGCATCAGCTAGGTCTGATGAATTCTTTTTATCATCAATTTTTACAACTAGACCATGCTTATGTTCTAATTGATATATAGCATCTTGCAACTGCTTATCAAGCACTTTTCTATCAGTAACCACTATTACAGAGTCAAAGATAGCATCATTATTTTCATCATGTAAACTTGATAATCTGTGAGCAGTCCAAGCTATGGTATTAGTTTTACCACTACCTGCACTATGCTGAATTAAATAATTTTTCCCTGCTTTATTAATTTTCAAATCAGAAACTATTTTTCTCACAGCATCTAACTGATGAAATCTAGGAAATATTGCTCTTCTATCCTTTGTGCCGCCTTTTTCTATAAAGTAAAATCTTTTAACAATATCAAGTAAGCTATCCTTTGTCAAAATCTCTTCCCATAAATAAGATGTCTTTTCTTTACCTTCTACTGGAGGATTTCCCTTACCTCTGTTATTTCCTTTGTTAAATGGTAAGAAGTAAGTGTTTTTACCTTTCAATTCAGTAGTCATGTATACTTCATCTGTATCAACAGCAAAATATACTAATACTCTTCTATTAAATTCAAACATACTTTCTTTTGGGTTTCTGTCTTCTTTGAATTGTTTGATAGCATTGTAAACATTTTGATTAGTGAATTGATTTTTTAACTCCATAACTATAAGTGGGAAACCATTTAATGATAAAACCATATCTAAAGTATTGTTGTGCTTATCACTGTATTTTAACTGTCTTGTTACTTTGAATATATTTTTCTTATAATTTTCATAATCAGTTTTGTTTGTAGTTAGATTTGGCTTGTTGTAGAATAGCTGGAATTTTCCATTCATCATCATATCTTCCACACCATTTCTAAGCACACTTATAAGACCTCTTGATCTTATGTTTGAATTAACTAAATCCACAAAGGCTTTTTTATAATTGCTTCCTCTGTTATATTTAAACTCATCAAGTAGTTCTTTTTGAGTATTTTCTAAAAATCTAAATAAATCTTCTGTAAACAAGCAGTTTGATAAATCAAACTCTTGTGAGTGTCCTTGCTCATAACCAATCGATACTAAGTAATTTTCAATTGATTCCTCTAAATTTTTCTCTTTTGGTAACACTGATGCCCCCTCCTATACTATTACCTAATTTATATAAAATTTATAAAAACCCTCTATAAAGTTTATATTGAGGGTTTTTATATACTAAGTTTTACATTTTAGTTCTGAATACACTATAATTCGTTCACATAGCTTTATCGCATCATTCAGACTTATACTATTTAACTTATCTATAAACAAATCAGCTACTAGATTATCATACCTTTTCTTTCTAGGTATTTGCTTAAAATAAGTTACATCTTCACATACTTTTATTATTTCTCTTGTTCTATACTGTGAATCATTTAAGTTAAATCTTTCTATATGTTTATTTATAAATTCTATCTCTTTATCTGAATATTGAAATTGTTCACTTGCTATAAATTCTTGTTCTAACAAATTATATTGTATTACATACTTATTATTTGTAACCTTATTTACAACTCCAAATGGTTGTAATATTATTTCTGCTGTATCTTTTTTTAAATATATTTCTTTTAAATCTTCATATTGCTCACATGGTGATAAACACGTTTGTTCACTACATGTACACTGACTTTCAAATAATTCTATTTCTTTTTTCTCAAGTGCTCTTTTATATTCTCCAGTTTTTTTAAATGATAGATTACACTTAATACAAGCTATTGATATATTTATATTACAATCCTTAAGTTTATAAGAATTTTTCTTTTCTATAGAATGCTCCAAGTGTCCCGATAATTTGTTATCTATATACACTTTACTATAACAATACATACAATAATTATCTGATGTTTTTAATAATAATTCTTTAAGATTTTGTTTCCCTTTTTCCTTTGAGTAAGTATAATCTTTATTTATATCATACTCTGGTTCAAAAATAGGTATATCTAATAAAAATAAATCTTTACTCATTTTTACCAATTTTTAATTTGATTTATTAAAAATAACTGTGAAGTAGTTAAGTAATTACTTTCAACCTTTTTAAGATCCTGTTCTTCAATTTCACCCCAACATCCAGTTATTTTTAAACTTAATAACCTTCTTAAAGTTATATTAATATCATCTTTATTATCATCTATTGTTTTATCATATAAATCTCTAAATATTTCTTGTACATCAGTAATTGTATTAAAGTCATTACTATCTAAACATTGATAATTTTCATTTTTCAATATTATTAGATTAAAGTTTTTTGCAGATGCCATAACATCTGCTGAATGAGTTGTTATAACCCAATTAAACTCATTAAATTCATTTTTCAAAAACTCTACTATATTTGATTTATTTCTTGATGATAAATATTCGTCTATCTCATCTATAACCACAGTTATTTTGTTATTACCTTTATTTTTATGTATATAAATAATTTCTAAAAATAGCCTAATTATAGCTTGATATCCATTAGATAAACTCTCTATTTTATTATCTACAAAAAGTTTTTCCTCGCTAGAAAATATACCATAATTCACTTCTTTCATCGTAATATCAATATCTATAAATTTTTTTAATAACATTTTTATTTCTTCCATATATTCTTTAAATATTGCTTCTATACGTCCTGTTCCATCTCCATAAATATCAAATGAATCTTGCAAGTTAAATATATTGTCATTTAATCTATATTTACTTATATTTTGGAATTTTGTATTTATGCTTATTTCTCTATTTATTATTTTTGATGAATCAAAGGTCCTGTTTATAGCATCTATAAAATAGTATTTATCAAAAGATAAATTTACTAAATTTCGTAATATTTCTGATTTTCCACTTGAATTATCCCCTATTATAATATTATCTTCATGACTAAAATTAGATTCATGTATTTTATTCGTAACTGCTGTTAATGTATTCTTGTACTTTTCTATAGACATATTCTAACCTTTCTTTAACTTTTGTTTTTGCTGAGTTAGGAGATTTAACATAACTTTGATATTTAGGATCATCTATAATATTCTCACAAAGTTCTTCAGTAATTTTATATTTATTATTATCTGTATACAAACTTGCAAAGTACAAACTTTCTAACAATAAATGAGGTACTTTCGTATTTACTTCAAATCTATCTATAAATGATGTTAAATCAATTTTATATCTGTTGACTTCATAGTCATCAAAATTCACAGCTTCATCTGAAAAATCATTTAGCATTTTAGTATAAGAGCCATTATATTTATTTATAATAACTTCTCCATCATCTTTTAACTTAAAATATTTTTGAATAGCTGAAAATCTTAAAAGCAATTCTACATCTTTACTGTGCTTATGCTTATCTCCAAATATAGTTCTCCACTTAGTATTAACATCATTTATTTCATGAAGCATGTCATAAAATTTAGATTGATATGCACCATTTCTAATTTCCTGATTTTTAAGTTTTGTTCCACCACTATTCAAATTTTTAAAAACTGTATAAAGTATTCTATTTTTATATTTTGTATTTCCAATATTAATTTCTATTATTGTTATTGGTGTAAAATCTAATTTCCTTTTAACAATATGATCTAAATTGTCATAACTTATATCTTCTTCATGTATTCCATCATTTATGTATTCAAATTTATATTTATAATTTCTTAATAATTTCTTGTCTTCTAATAATTGTTCAAAACTCATATTATCATTCATTAAAATAGGATCTATCATAATTTTAGATAATTCTGCGCTATTCTTTTCTAAATTTTTAAAATATTTTCCTTTATAATATAAGAATAAACTAAGTATTCTTTGTTGACCATCTAGTATTTCCAATTGATTCAAATTATTTCTATATGCATAAATAGGTGGTATAGGTAAGCCTCTAAGCAGAGATATCGCCAATTCCTGTACTTGTTCTTTTGTCCATATAAATTTTCTTTGATACTTAGGTATCACAAAATTCATTGAATCAAATCCTTCTACCAATGTTTTAAATCCTATTTCTGTTTTTACTTGGCTGATATTCATATTAGTATTTATACTACAATCATTTTCTTCTGTTATTTTTTCATCTATACTAATTTCATTTCTTTCATGACTTATATTCATCATAATATCACCACCTTTTATTATTTATTTAATTATAACATATTGATTATTTATTATAGTATAGAAAGTCAACTATAAAAAACTTACTCTTCTGTATATAATTTTCAAATCTACTTATAGCATTTATATTATCCTATTTATATTAACTAGATACTAGAAGTTAATCTAGTATCTCTATTTTTCCTGTTACTGCTTCACTTATTAAACTTTGTTTAGCTTCTTTTAGTTTTTGTATTTGATTTTTAGTGTTATTTAGTATTTTATTCATATAATGTAATTTTAACTCCAGAAACTCACAAATTTCTACCTGTTCTAATTTATCATAACTCAAAGCAAATTTAAATTGTCTTAAATCTCTTATAAGCACACTTGGTTGCATTTGAGATGAGTTAAACCAAGTTATCTGCTTATGACATTCATTGCTATTCAATAGATAGGACAATAACTCTGGAACTATTTTATCATTATGAGTTATTTTAGCTATATTTTGATTAATATGATATTTATTATCTTCTTTTATTAATGTTGCTTTACCTATACTTCCTACACAAGGAAATACTATATCTCCTTTATACAATTTAGACCTATTTAATCTATTTGATAGTTTAGATGATATTCTTTCTATATTATTTAAATTTAATTCATTTATACCAATATTTTGACCTCTTAACGCAATTATTTCTCCATCATCATCAGTTTCCCAATATGATGTATACTCTGCTCCTGCTAATCTAGTTAACTCAGCTATATTACTTAGTTTGTTCACTTCCCAATCCTTAGGTATCTCACCTAACCACTCAACTCCACTATCTTTCATCTCATCATTACTTCTCTTAACTAAATCATATCCATCATCATTCTTAATAACCTTCATCTTACCAGTAACAACTTCACTTATAAGACTTTTCTTAGCTTCTTCTAATTTTTCTATTAATGCTTCTTTTTTAGATATTATTGAGTTAAATTTCGAAGTCTTTTTATCAAGAAAGTTAGCTATTTTCTCTTGTTCTTCATCTAATGGTATATTTATATATAACTTTTTCCCATTATCAACATTTATACCACCTTGAGCTCCTCCAGTTTTATAATACTCAATTTGCTGACTCTGACACATTAAATAGTAATATAAAAACTTAGAATTATAGCTATACTTAGGCACAAATGCCATTACAGACTGGTTTGCAGTTGAATCAAATTGCAAATAACCTACATTTCCACATGTTGCTCCAGTCATAGCTAATACTGTTGTATTTTTAGGAATTAGTTTTGTAGAACTCTCTTTTAAACCTTGATTTGTAATGTATCTACTAACATTTGTAATATAGCAATTTTGTACTTCTCCAGAGTTTATCCAAGGAATATCTCCATCCCAATATTTAGGTTCATTAGTACTAGGTGTTCCTCCTGCAAATACATCAAAATAATACTGTGCTTTTGCTTGATTCCAAGATTTAGGTATATTACCTAACTCCCCCTTTATTAATTCCTTTTGCTCTCTATATCTATACTCCATTATCCAAGCACCTTCCTTATCTCTAGTGCAATCTCACTTTCTAACTCTTCAACTTCTTTCATGATATCAGCAAAAGTTCTTAACTCTTCATATTTATAGAAATGTCTAGTAAAAGGTATCTCATAACCCACATTACCAAAAGTACTCTCATCCATATATGCATCACTCACATGAGGTTTTACCTCTTTTTCAAAATACTCATACACATCATCTTTTAACACAATACTTTCTGTATCTCTAAGAGTTGAATCACTTTCTACATTTCCTTTAGAATCTCTGCAAACTTCTGCATTTTCATTTCTTTCTCCAATAGCTCCTACTATTGCTTTTATAAGTCCAGCAGCTAGTGTTATGCCAAACTCTTTAGATTTAGCTTTTAACTCTTTTACAAACTCATCTCTGCTTAAGTATTGTTTTTCACTGTCAAAGCTTTCTAGAAGTTTAACTAATTTTTCTTGTTTTTCTCTTCCTAATCTTTCTTCCTCTGCTTTAACTTGCTCGTCTTTTTTCTTAGATACTGCAAGATTTATAAACTGAGTAGTATTTTTTACATTTTCTATCGCTTCATTATTTACCACAAAGCTTAGTTTTAAAGGTCTATCTATTGTTATTTTTCTGTATCCAAAATCTTCATTATCAAATATTTTACTATTTTCATTTTCTTCAAAGTTTACATACAGTTCTTTTATTTCTTGTATTTGCTCTTCAGTTATTTCTTTTCTCTTATTACCTAAACTTTTTCTCATATTTTGATAGTAGTTAGTAGCATTTACAAGTTGTATTTTGCCTTTTCTTTTTTCTTCTTTTCTATTAGTAAGTACCCATATATATGTTGCTATTCCTGTATTGTAGAACATATCAGTAGGTAGTCCTATTATTCCTTCTAATAAATCATTTTCTATTATCCATTTTCTGATGTTAGATTCTCCACTTCCTGCATCTCCTGTAAATAGTGGTGAACCATTGAATATGATTGCTATTCTACTTCCTTCTTCATCATCATACATTTTGCTTATCATGTTTTGTAGGAAAAGTAGTGAACCGTCACTTACTCTAGGTGTTCCTGCACCAAATCTTCCATCAAATCCTAAGTCTGATTCTTCTTTTACTATTTTTTCTTCATCTTTCCAAGTTACACCAAAGGGTGGATTTGAGATAAGGAATCTCATATGTTCATTTTTAAATCTATCTTGTGTAAGAGTGTTACCTAATCTTATGTTGTCAGGATTTTGTCCCTTCATCAGCATATCTGCCTGACATATGGCAAATGATTCATCTAGTAACTCTTGTCCATATACGTTTACTATGGCAGAAGGGTTTATTTTTTCCACATAATCTTCACCTATTGATAACATTCCTC
>NZ_CABQXJ010000097.1:0-9187 GCF_902468165.1 uncultured Intestinibacter sp. | reverse complement strand
CTCATTATAATCACCTCGATTATATTATGTTACAAAATAGAAAAAAGTATTATAAATTGATTTAATATCAAAACCTAAATAATAAGTTTAGAGATGCTAATAATATTTCCTATATGATGTAAAAAATGATATAATAGTATTTAATAGGGTATTATATTTAACAAAAATTTAAAAAGGAGAGATCATAATGGCGATTACATTATCAAAAGGTCAAAAAGTTAGTTTAACTAAAGGAAACCCAGGTCTTAAAAACATAGTTGTAGGGCTAGGATGGGACACAAATAAATACGATGGAGGGTTTGATTTTGACCTAGATTCAGCAGCATTTTTATTAGGAGAAAATGATAAAGTAAACAGTGATTCTGATTTTATTTTCTACAATAATTTAAAACATTCATCAGGAGCCGTACAACATTTAGGTGATAATTTAACTGGAGAAGGAGACGGCGATGATGAGCAAGTAAAGCTGGATCTAAGTTTAGTGCCACAAAATGTAAATAAAATTGCTTTTACTGTAACTATACATGAAGCACAAGAAAGAAGACAAAATTTTGGACAAGTAAATAACTCTTATGTAAGAGTTGTAAATGCAGATACTAATCAAGAACTTCTAAAATATGAATTAGGCGAAGATTTTTCTATAGAAACTGCAGTAGTTGTATGTGAAATATATAGACATAATGGAGAGTGGAAATTCAATGCATTAGGTTCAGGATTTGAAGGTGGACTTGAAGCTCTTTGTAAAAATTTTGGAGTTAACGTATAAAAATAGTTTTTTGGGGGTAGAATTATGGCAATTCAATTAAAAAAAGGACAAAAAATCAATTTAACTAAAGGCAATCCAGGACTTAAACATATTAAATTAGGATTAGGTTGGGATACTAATGTGTTTGATGGAGGAGAAGACTTTGACCTTGATGTAAGTTTATTTATGGTAGGTAAAAGTGGAAGAGTAGAAAATGACGAAGATTTTATATTCTACAACAACTTAAAACATCCATCAGGAGCTGTAGAACATCTAGGTGATAACAGAACTGGTGATGGCGATGGAGATGACGAAGAAATACTAGTAGATTTCTCAAAGATGCCAAACACAATAGAAAAAATAGCTGTAACAGTTACTATATATGAAGCTAAAGAAAGAAGACAAAACTTTGGACAAGTAAATAATTCTTATGTAAGACTTCTAAATTCAGACAATGATGAAGAATTGCTTAGATATGATTTAGGGGAAGATTTCTCAATAGAAACTGCAGTAGTTGTATGTGAAATATATAAAAATAATGGAGAATGGAAATTCTCAGCAGTGGGCGCAGGGTTCGAAGGTGGACTTGAAGCTCTTTGTAAACAATACGGATTAAACGTATAAAACAAATTCTATGGAGGAAAGCTATGGCGATAAATCTTAAAAAAGGACAAAAAATCGATTTAAAAAAATCTAATCCAGGATTAAGTGCAATAAGAGTTGGCTTAGGATGGGATCCAGTTGAACAAGGTGGGGGCTTTTTTAAAGCTTTATTTGGTTCGGGAAACGCTGATATAGATTGTGATGCTTCTGTATTTTTATTAAATGAAGATAGCACACCAGTTGACTTAATTTACTTTGGTAACTTAAGAACAAAAAACGACTCTATAATACATACTGGAGACAACTTAACTGGAGAAGGGGCAGGAGATGACGAAGTAATTTTAGTCGACTTAGATAAAATACCTTCTCAAGTTAGTAAATTATTATTTGTTGTAAATATATACGACTGTGTCAGAAGAAATCAAAACTTCGGCATGATTAAAAATGCATATATAAGAATGAATGATGCAAAAAACAATTCAGAAATTGCTAGATACAACTTATCTGACGACTACAATGGAAAGACTGCATTAATAGTAGGTCTTATATATAGACATGATAACACTTGGAAGTTCTCTGCAATAGGTGAAGGGACAAATGACACAGGCTTAAACGACATGAAAAGAAATCTTGAAAGAAAAGCATACGGAGTGTAAAAATGAAATTTTATAGTGAAAGTAAAGAAAATGTACTAAAAGAGCTCGGTGTAAATAGAGACAGAGGTCTTTCTACTGAAGATGTAAAATCGAGAAGAGAAAAATACGGCCTAAATGAATTTACACCAATCGAAGAAGGTAGTTTTTGGGATGATTTAAAAGATGCACTATCAGAACCTATGATAGTAATACTTATAATAGCAGCTATAATAAGTGCTGTTATTGGAGAGTTCCACGATGCAATAGGTATAGTTTGTGCCATTGCAATAGGTATAGCGATAGGAATGATAACAGAAGGTCGTTCTAAAAAGGCAGCAGAAGCACTATCAAAATTAACTGAAAATATAGAAGTTAAGGTGCTTAGAGATGGTGAAGTAGAACAAGTTTCAAAATCAGAATTAGTTCCTGGAGATATAGTATTTATAGAAACAGGAGATATGATTCCAGCAGATGGTAGACTTATAAAAAGTATAAACTTAAAAGTAAGAGAAGATATGTTGACAGGTGAGTCTGACGATGTATCTAAAAAATGCGATGCTATCATCAATATGGAAAAAGTAGAAACTAAAGATGGTATAAAAGAACTTGAGCCAATACCAGCTAAACAAATAAATATGGTATTTGGCGGAACACTAGTAGCTTATGGTACAGGTATGATGGTTGTAACTTCTATAGGAGATAATACTCAAATGGGAGATATAGCAAGACATCTATCAAATGATGAAGAAGAGACACCACTTCAAATAAAACTTGGAAATTTAGGTACAATGATAGCTAAAATTTCAAGTGCAATAGCAGGCTTACTATTTATATTTATGGTAGCAAAAATGGTGTTAAATGGACTTAAAGTAGATACATCAAATGTATTTGCATTTTTAGACTCAATAGACGGAATAAAAACTGCATTTACAGTTTGTGTAGCGTTAATAGTTGCAGCAGTTCCTGAGGGACTTCCAACTATGATAAATATGACCTTAGCAATAACGATGCAAAAAATGGCTAAAATAAATGCCTTAGTAACTAAAAAAGAAGCATGCGAGACTATAGGTTCAGTTTCAGTTATATGTTCAGATAAAACTGGTACATTAACTCAAAATAGAATGACTGTAGAAGTCGCATATATAGACGGTAGATATATACAAGACAAAATAGAATCAAACAGTTACTTCTTAGAAAACTGTACAATAAACTCTACAGCAGATATAGAAATAACAGAAGATGAAACTAAATATTTAGGTAGTGCGACAGAATGTGCTCTACTTCTTAGAAATAAAGACACTGATTATAGAAAAATGAGAAAAGAAGCTGTAGTAGTAGCTCAAAATCAATTCTCATCTAATTTAAAAAGAATGTCTACTATAATAAGTGAAGAAAATAAATATGTATTACTTACAAAGGGAGCTCCAGAAATAGTTCTTGAACTTTGTAAATACGTACAAGAGCCAGACGGTATAAAAGAACTTACTAAAGAAAGAAAAGAAAAAATACTTTCTGAAATAGCAAAATTACAAGAAAAATCTATGAGAGCTTTAGGATTTGCATATAAAGAAATACCTCTTTATAATGAGTCGCAAGAAGCAGCCCTAGCTCTTGAAGAAGACGAAATAAGTATAGAAAAATGTGAAGAAAGTTTAGTATTTGGAGGCTTTGTAGGAATAAGAGATCCACTTAGACCAGATGTTAAAGAAGCTGTAGAAACTGCAAATCATGCAGGTGTTGCTGTAAAAATGCTTACAGGTGACAATATAAATACAGCTAGAGCAATAGGAGAAGATTTAGGTCTTCTTAAAAATAATATGAGAGCTGTAGAAGCATCATATATAGATACTTTAACTGATGAAGAACTAAAAGAAGAAATCAAAACTATATCTATAGTTGCGAGAAGTAAACCAGACAGTAAAATGAGAATAGTTCAAGCTCTACAAGCAGATGGTGAAGTAGTAGCTGTAACAGGTGATGGTATAAATGACGCTCCTGCATTATCAAAAGCTGATGTAGGTATAGCTATGGGTATATCAGGAACAGAAGTTTCTAAAAATGCAGCTGATATAATACTTACAGATGACTCATTCTCGACAATAGTAAGTGGTATTAAATGGGGTAGAGGAATTTACGACAACTTCCAAAGATTCGTTCAATTCCAGCTTACAGTTAATATAATAGCATTCTTAGTTGCTATAATTTCACAAGTAGTAGGCCAAGAAATGCCTTTTACAACAATCCAACTTTTATGGGTTAATATAATAATGGATGGACCACCAGCTCTTGCTTTAGGTCTTGAACCAGTTAGAAAACATGTACTTGATAGAAAACCAGTAAATAGAAATGCAAGTATAATCACAAAATCTATGATATTCACAATTGTAGGTAATGCTTTATTTATAACATTAATACTTATGTTACAGTCTTCACTTAACATACTAAATGTTTCAGAAGCAAAAGGTGAAACAGTAATGTTTGGTATATTTGCATTTAGTGCATTATTCAATGCATTTAACTGTAGAGAATTTAACTTCGACAGTATAATACCTAATTTAACTAAAAATAAATTAGCACTACAAATAATAGCAATTACAGGAATAGCACAAATCTTCTTTACACAAGTGTTTAGAGATTTCTTCAATGCAGTTCCTCTAAGTCCTATGGAATGGATAAAAGTAATAGCTTTATCATTTAGTGTTATAATAGTAGATGAAGTAGTTAAATTTATATTTAGATTATTTAAAAAAGAAAATAAATATGATGAAAATATGCCAAAAGTAGAGGCATAATAAGTTTTAGCTACTTTGTTTTTTATTAAAATGAAGTAGCTAAAATAATAAATGGCAGATTATAAGGAGGATAAAATGGAGTTAGGTAATAAATCAAATATATTTAGTAAAATATTCTCCAGCCAATCAGACAGGGGTAACTATACATCAGCTAAAGGATATGAAAATTATTTTATATCTTATATAGGAATTGATAATGAAGATATTTATAATTCAGAAATATACAATTTAAATAGAGAAATAAAAAATAAAAAAAACATATGCCTATTTAAAAATAATATACTAAATCCAGATGATTTCGATATAATATCTTACTTAAAAAGCAAAGTATCTAAATACAATGGTAGTGTATTTGATCTAGATATAGACTTAGTGAGATATGAAGAGATCAACAATAGAATAAAAAGAGGGTTTGATATTCTCTTAAAAGAAGAAAATCAAAATTTCAACAATGACAGAGTTAAGTTTAACTTTATAATAAAGGTAATGAGCTGGATAAGAATATATATAAATCCACTTATTATTGACTATAAAGATGCTCCAAAAGTTGTATTTTACGGAGATATAAAAAAACACGAACTGTATTTTTTATTAATACTTTACTTTGCGGGCTTTGATATACTTTATATAAATCCTAATGGACTTAGTGAATTTGAAAATATAAATATTGAAAAATTCAAAATAGAACTAATAAATAATAAAATTGTACAAGAGAGAATTTCTTTTGATGATAGAATTCAAAAAGGTGAAATAATAGAAAAATCTAGTATAAAAAAAGCATATACTGTTGGAGCACAAGCATCTAAAAAGATAAGTGACGAGCTTTTAAATGATTCTGGCTTTATAAAACCTTGGCAACTTCAAAATAGAAATATAAAATCTTTACTTCTTAGTTCTACAGTAGATGAAGTGGATATATATTGGAATGAACCACTAAAGTTGAGACCTGGATTTAAATTTGATAATGAATTAGTTACACTGCCAGTATTTTTTACAAAAATAGATGGTGTTTATAGAGATTTAGATGAATATTATTCACTACTTGAAAAATTACAAGTAAAAGACTTTTCTTATTTTATACAATACGATGATAATATAAGAGCGTTGACAAAACCGTTTACAAGAGAAGGTTATAATTTATCATTCTTTATTTCAAATAATGGAAAACTAAATAAAAAGTCTATTATAAAAGAAAAGTGTTTTTCAATTTCAAATTTAAGTTTGAGATGGCAAGAGATTATTTTAGATAAAGTAGAAGAAAGTATTTTAAGCGATATGTTTATAGAAGGACTTACTAAAGACGATATAGTAAAAGGACTTTATAGCGTTTTAAATATGAATGAAAGATTTGTATATTTAATAAACAGTTTTGATTATGCAAGTATAAATCCTAAGTTGATAATATATATAGAAAAGATGAGAATGTTTACAAAGGAAATTGTATTTTTACTTCTTGTCTTAAGTAAAATTGGATTTGATATAATTATATTTACACCAGGCGGGGTAAACTGTATTGAAAATGTAATAAATAATCAAATTGTGGATATACATAGATTAGACGTAATAAATTATAATTTGAAATATATGCCTAATAAACATAATATAAATAATACAAATAAGAGTGTAGGTTCATTCTTAGAAAAACTATTTGGGAAATGGAGTGATTGATAATGGGTATAGATATTAGTAAATTTTCAAATAACAACGACAGCACTACAAATAACAACAAAAACGAAGAAAATATAACAGAAGTACAACAAGATAATTTTGATATAGTTGAGTATACAGACAACAAAAAAAACGAGCTAAGACAATCTAAAGAAGTTGAGCAACTAACTTCATTAATAGAAGTAGACAATCCAAATACTATACTTCAATTTGGTAAAGGTGCGTCAGAAGGTATTTCGAGAGTTTCTGACAGCTTACTTTCAAATATAAAGATGAATCAAAATGAAAAAAACACAGAGATGTTAGTTAGGCTGACTAAAATAATGGATAAATTCGACTTAGACGATTTTGCTCAAACTAAGGAACCAGGATTCTTCCAAAAGCTATTTAAAAAGGCAAATAGCGCTTTAGAAGTTATGTTCCAAAAGTACGATACTTTAGGAAGTGAAGTTGAAAAAATACAAGTAGAACTTCAAAGATATGAAAGAGAAATACAAGATTCTAATAAACAATTAGGCGCTATGTTAAATGAAAACTTTAACTACTACAATGAGCTTGAAAAATACATAGTAGCAGGTGAAATGGCTATAGAAGAACTAGACAATGATTTACTTCCACAATTTAAAGCAAAGGCTGAAAGTGGAGACCAAATGGATTTGACAAATTATCAAGAATTATTAAATATAAAAGATATGTTAGTTCAAAGAGTTTATGATCTTAGAATATCTGAAAATATTTCTCTACAGACAATACCAATGCTTAGAAGTATGCAACACAACAACTACGGTTTAATTAGAAAAATAAACAGTGCATTTATAGTAACGCTTCCAGTATTTAAGCAATGTCTATCTCAAGCTATACTTATTAAAAAACAAGAGCTTCAAACAAAATCACTACAAGCTCTTGATGATAAGACTAATGAATTACTTCTTAAAAATGCACAAAATGTATCTCAAGCGAGTACTCAAATTGCCAAGATGGCAAATTCAAGTTCTATTCAAATAGAGACGTTAGAAAAAATGCACAACACTATAAAAAGCGGTATAGAAGAAACTATGAGAATAGAGCAAGCAAATAGAGATGAAATAGCTAATAACACTAGAAGATTAGAAGAGCTAAATACTTCTGTTATAAGCACTTATAAAAGAAAATAATACATCTAATAAAAAGTAGGTATTACTCTTATTAAGAGTAAATTTTAAAAATATTAAAAACTTAAATCTAATATTATAGTATGTTTAGATTAAAAATGGGATATCTCTATTTGAGCTATCCCATTTTTATTTATAATTATCATTGTTGTAATTACAAAATACAATTATAATTATAAACATCAAGATAAATATCTTATAAATGGAGGAAAAGGTGAAGTATTTTAATTATTTAGAGAAAGAGAGATTAGAGCATATTTTTTATAAACAACCTCAGGAGTTTGATAAAAAAACTGATAAAGATATTTTAAAATATGCTTTAGGAGCATTTTTATATATTCCAGCAAATAAATATGAGCAAATATATAAAAGTGTAGTAAATCAAGAAAAAGAAGCAAAGCCACTTGCAATATGCTTAGAAGATGCAATTGGTGAATTTGGGGAAAGAGAAGCTATAGAAAATCTTAAACTTGTTTTAGATGATTTATCCAAGCAAGTATTTTGTAAACTAGAGAAGCTGCCACTTATATTTATAAGAGTTAAAAATAAAGAACAGTTAAAAAAAATAAAAGATATTCTTATAAAAAATAAAGACTTTATAACAGGAATAATAATACCAAAAGCAGATAGTGAGTTATTAGAAGACTTTATAAGTATATTAGATAATTTTAATTTAAATAATCTATATATTATACCTATAATAGAGTCAAGTAAATTTATATATAAAGAAATAAAAGAAACACAATTTCAAAAGATGTATTATAGTATATTAAATCATAAGGATAAAATTTTAGGTATTAGAATAGGACTTACTGATGTATTGGGGATGTATTCTATAAGGCGTAAAAGAGAATTTTGTATATACGACAATCTTATAGCGACTTCATTTATTCAAGATGTTATAAACTATCTAAATCGAGAAGAATTAGATATACCTATAAGCGCAGGTGTAAGCGAATTATTTAATATGGATGATGAAAAAATAAAAAATCTCTACATAAAAGAAATTGAATTAGATAAGTTTCATGGGTTTGTTGGAAAAACAGTTATACACCCAAAGCAAGTAGAAATAGTACAAGCTTTATCGAGTATTACTTATGAGGATTATATGGATGCTCAAGATATAATAAAAAATTATAATTCACAAATAGGTGTCAAAAAAAGCTCATCGGGAGATAAGATGAATGAGTATAAACCTCATTATAAATGGGCAAAGAAAATTATGAGTCTAGCTTATATATACGGGGTTTTAAATAAGGGGGTAGATTATAATGAGCTTATTAAAAGTAAAAAGTAGGAACGATTATAAAGATAATTTAGAAATAAAAAACACATTAAATAATAAATTATCTTACGACAATAATCTAAAAGAAAATTTAAACTTTGAATACAATATAAAGCTTAGGGAAAATATATTTGATTTAAATATAGATGATTATTTAGATTTAGGTATTAGAAATAACAATAAAAGAAGATTTTTATTTATATCAAAGACTCTAGGTAAACATCTACCATGTAGGGTAAGTGATATGGATGATTTGGGGCTAAAGATAGTCAAAGCTTATGAAAAAAAGTATAATTATCTAAATTCTG
>NZ_CABQXJ010000096.1:0-9329 GCF_902468165.1 uncultured Intestinibacter sp. | reverse complement strand
TTATACATTATCCACAAACCAGATAATGTATAATTTCCTTAGAATTAAAAAAGACCGCATATTAAATATGCAGTCTTTTCATAATGCAAATTATACTAAGTATAGTTTGTATTATTCTTGTTCTTCTAATTCAACTTTTATGCTTAATTCTTCTAATTGACCGTCTTCTGGTAATCCTGGTGCATTAGTCATTGGGCATATAGCATTTTGGTTTTTAGGGAATGCTATTACCTCTCTTATGTTGTCAGCTCCTGTAAGTAACATCATAAGTCTGTCAAATCCAAATGCAAGACCAGCGTGTGGTGGAACACCGTATTTGAATGCTTCTAATAAGTATCCGAATTTATCGTTAGCAGTCTCTTGGCTCATTCCTAAGGCCTTGAACATCTTTTCTTGAACTTCTTCATCAGATATTCTTACACTACCTCCACCAAGCTCATATCCGTTTAATACCATGTCATAAGCTTTAGCTCTTAATTGAGTTTTATCTTCTTGATCTAATTTATCTATATCTTCGTCTAATGGGCAAGTGAATGGATGGTGCATTGCTATCATTCTTCCTGTTTCTTCGTCTTCTTCGAATAGTGGGAATTCAGTTACCCATAATAAGTTGTATTTGTTTTTGTCTATTAAGTCCATTTTTCTAGCAACTTCTAGTCTTAATTGACCTAATGCATCATATACAACTTTGTTTTTGTCAGCTACGAATAATATTAAGTCTCCTGCTTTAGCGTCCATTCTATCTAATATAGCTTTTATTTCATCTTCTGTGAAGAATTTAGCTATTGGAGAATCTATACCTTCTTCAGTAACTTTTATCCAAGCTAAACCTTTAGCTTTGTAAGTTTTAGCATGTTCTTCTAATTTTTTCATTCCTTTTTTAGAGAATGCATCTGCTCCACCTATTGCATTTATAGCTCTAACACTTGAGTTAGCAGCATTTGCAGCTGATGAGAATACTCCAAATCCACAGTCTTTAACTAAGTCTGATAAATCTGTAAGTTCCATAGCAAATCTAGTATCTGGTTTGTCAGAACCGAATCTGTCCATAGCTTCTTTGTAAGTCATTCTCTTAAGTGGTAATTGTATATCTATGTTGTGTATTTCTTTGAATATTCTTCCTATCATGTTTTCCATCATAGTCATAACATCATTTTCGTCAACGAAAGACATTTCGCAGTCTATTTGAGTGAATTCTGGTTGTCTATCAGCTCTTAAATCTTCGTCTCTGAAACATTTAACTATTTGGAAGTATCTGTCCATACCACTTACCATTAATATTTGTTTGAATAATTGTGGTGATTGTGGTAAAGCGTAGAATTTACCTGGGTTAACTCTACTTGGTACAAGGTAATCTCTAGCACCTTCTGGACTTGGTTTTATTAAGAAAGGTGTTTCTATTTCTAAGAAGTTGTTTTCAGATAAGTATTGTCTTACTATTTGAGCAACTCTACTTCTCATTATTAAGTTATTTTGCATAGAAGGCTTTCTTAAGTCTAAGTATCTATATTTTAATCTTTTATCTTCAGATACGTTGTCGTCATCTTTTATATATATTGGTGGAGTTTGAGATTTGCTAAGAACTCTAAGTTCTGTAGCTGATATTTCTATATCTCCAGTAGCCATGTTAGGGTTTTTAGCTTGTCTTTCACGAACTATACCTTTTACAGCTATAACATATTCTGAACCTAATTTTTCAGCTTTTTCAAATGCATCTTTACTTACGTCAGCATCGAATATTATTTGGCTTATTCCTCTTATATCTCTTAAGTCAACGAATACTAATCCGCCTAAGTTTCTTTTCTTTTGAACCCAACCATTTAGAATAACTTCTTCGCCAACATTGTCCATTCTAAGATCTCCACAATAGTGAGTTCTCTTTAATCCTTTTAATGTCTCCATGTTTTTCTCCTTTATCATTTACACACTAAAGGAGGACTACTATTTTGTGGTTAGCAAAAATATAAGCAGCCCCTCTAGTATTTTTCATATATTAGATTATAATCTTTTTTTAAGTTCGTCAACTAATTCGCTTAGTTTTATAGTTGTTTGTTCTGATGTTTTCATATTTTTAAGTGTTGCTGTATCGTTAGCTAACTCATCATCACCTATAACTACTGTGTATTTAGCGTTAAGTTTGTCAGAGTACTTAAATTGAGCTTTTAAACTCTTATCTAAGTGGTCATTGTCTGCACTTATGTGATTAGTTCTTAAATCTTTTATTAATTTAAAGCTCTTAGTCTTAGCTGCATCACCTATAGTTGCTATATATATATCAGTTGATTTTGGATTTTCGATTTCTATATTGTTATTTTCTAAAGTTAATAATAATCTTTCTGCTCCAAGAGCAAATCCTATACCGCTTATACCTTTAGGTCCACCAAGCATTTCAACTAGTCCGTCGTATCTACCTCCACCACAAACTGTACTTTGAGAACCGATGTCGTTAGATATAATTTCGAACGCTGTCTTTTTGTAGTAATCTAATCCCCTAACTATAGTTTTATCAACTACATAGTTTATATCCATTTCTTTTAAGTAAGTTTGTAATTTGTCAAAGTGATCCTTACAATCTTCACATAAGTGGTCTATCATGAAAGGTATGTCTTGTAAGTTTTCTTTACAGTGAGGGTTCTTACAGTCGATAACTCTCATTGGATTTTTATCTTTTCTTTCTAAACAAGTTTCGCATAATACGTCAACTTTTTTGTCTAGATATTCTTTTAATTTTCTATTGTATTCTTCTCTACATGTTGGGCAACCTACAGAGTTTATATTTACTGATAAGTTTTTAAGTCCCATTTCGTTGAAGAATTGTACTGCAAGGCTTATAACCTCAGCATCTACTGATGGTCCATCACTTCCTAATACTTCTATACCAAATTGGTGGAATTGTCTTTGTCTTCCTGCTTGTGGTCTTTCATATCTGAAGCAAGGAGTTATGTAGTATAATTTTGTTGGTTGTGTATCAGCATACATTTTATTTTCTATAAATGATCTTATAACACCTGCTGTTCCTTCTGGTTTTAAACTTAATTGTCTATCTCCTCTATCAGTGAAACTATACATTTCTTTTTGAACAACATCAGTAGTGTCCCCAACACTTCTAGCAAATACTTCTGTGTGTTCAAAGATAGGAGTTCTTATTTCTTCATATCCATATAATGCACAAATTTCTCTAAATTTCTTTTCTATATAATGCCATTTATAAACATCCTTTGGTGTTATATCTTTAGTTCCTCTAGGTGCTTTACTTAACATTTTTCTGTACCTCCTCATATTTTCTATTTATCATTTCGTCAACTCTATCAATATATTGTTCTAGATTTTTGACGTTTTCTACTCTTTCGATTCTGTTTTCATCTGTATATACAAATTTCGTGATTGAACCTGCCCCTAAGGCAATATTGCTTTGACGTTCTTCCATAATTTGAATATTATAGATACATTCGTATCCTTCTTTAGCATAACCTATATTCTCTAGATTTCCTAGCATATGTTTTTGTCTATACATGTAATATGGGTTAAGTCCCATTTTTTTAGCATATTTCATAGATAAATCTATCATTTTAGTCATTTCGTCAAATTGAGTTAATTCATAATCATCTATGTTTTCTTTTAATTTAGATGTTCTTTTAACTGCTAGTGTATGGACTGTTAAACTTTCTGGAGAAAGTTTTTCTATTTGTTTTAGAGTGTTTTCTACCATTTCTAGATTTTCATCTACAAGCCCTAAAATTATGTCCATATTAATATTATCAAATCCTAGCTCTCTCGCCAACTGGAAACATTCAATTATATCATTTACACTGTGTTTTCTTCCTACTTTTTGTAGAGTTTCGTCATTCATAGTCTGTGGATTTATACTAATTCTGTCTACACCGTGTTTTTTAAGAACTTCAAGGATTTCTCTGTTTATTGTGTCTGGTCTTCCAGCTTCAACAGTGAATTCTTTTATTTTGCTTAAATCAAATTCTTTATATAATCCTTTTATTAGTGTGTCCATTTCTTCTGGTGATAAAGTTGTTGGAGTCCCTCCACCGATATATAATGTTTCTATTTCTTTATTATTATCTCTAAGAAGTTCTGCCACTCCTCTAGCTTCTTGAAGAAGTTTTTCTACATATAGTGGTTTTTTGCCACCAAATTTATCAACAGGATTTGCTGGGAATGAGCAATAATAACATCTTGTTGGACAGAAAGGAATCCCTACGTATAATGATACCTTATTTTCATCAATTGGGTAGATAAATTGTCGTTCTCTTTTTGCTATGTTTAATGCTAATTCTATTTTATCATCTTTTATATAATAATCTTCTTTTAACTTTTCTTTTATATATTCTTCGTCTTTTCCTTCGTCTAATAAAGCATGGACAATTTTTACAGGTCTTATTCCTGTAAGAATACCCCAAGGCACATTAGATTTAAATTTTTGTTCAAGTATTTTGAACATACTTCTTTTAATTGTTTCTTTTATTGTTTTTTTACGAGCTCTTTCATCTAAACCACTTAAGTCTCTGTGGTCTACATTGCTAAGTATTTCTTCGTAGTTTTCACAATAAACAGTTCTTGAAAAAACTTTATCTCCATGATAGAAAATGCTGTTTTCTATTACCATCATGCAGTCTCTCTCGTCTATAAATCTAAAATCAGAAGTGAATAATTTTATAAGTTCACTTACTTCATATTTATAATCATGTCCTTTTAGAACAACTCCTATCATTTTATGTCTCCTTTTTTATTTCTATTTTATTAAAAAATAAACCAGTACTGCCTTGATTAGCTAAAACAGTACTGGAAAAACTTAAATTTGTTGCATATATGGATTCATTCTTTTTTCTACTCCAATTGTAGATGTAGGTCCATGTCCTGGGTATATTACTGCATTATCATCGTATTTAGCTAATTTTCTTAAAGATTTCATCATTTGTTTGTAATCTCCGCCATAAAAATCAGTTCTTCCTATGCTTCCTGCAAATAAAGTATCCCCTGTGAATATGTGTTCTCCTACTTTTATGCACATTCCACCTTTTGTGTGACCTGGAGTGTGTATAATTTTTAATTTAAGGCTTCCAAGTTCTATAATATCACCTTCTTGAACATATTTATCCGCTTCAAATTCAACTAAAGGTCCTGGAAGTTGAGCACTTAAATTTTTATTTCTATCTATTAATACTTCTTCTTCATTTACATGAGCTATTACTTTAGCATTTGTTTTGCTTTTAATTTCTGGTACACGGCATATATGATCTCCATGTCCATGAGTTAATATTATATATTCTACAGTAAGTCCATGTTGCTTTATTTTATTGAATATATCTATAGTACTTCCACCTGGATCTATTATTGCACATTTTTTTGTTTTTTCATCTCCAATGATGTAAGTATTTTCATCCATAAATCTATCTACAACTTTTTCAATTATCATCAAAATCCCCTCCTAGAAAGCTTTTTTCGATTCTAATAAGATTGTTACTGGTCCATCATTTGTAAGTTCAACCATCATATGAGCACCAAATACCCCTGTTCCTACAGTTATTCCTTGAGCTCTTAATTTTTCTACAAATTCTTCATATAAAGGATTTGCTACATCTGGTCTTGCTGCATCAGAAAAACTTGGTCTTCTTCCCTTTCTCGCATCTCCATAAAGTGTAAATTGAGATACTGCCATTACCTCTCCACCTATATCTTTTAAAGATAAGTTCATTTTATCATTTTCGTCTTCAAATATTCTTAAGTTAGTTACCTTATCTACCATATAGTCTACGTCTTTAGAAGTATCGTCATGAGTTACCCCTAATAATACTAATAACCCTTTTTTAACTTCTCCAGTTACTCTTTCATCTACAGTAACTCTCGAACTCGCTACTCTTTGAACAACAGCTCTCATATCTGCCTCCCTAAATTTCAAATTATTTTATGAGTATATAAAATTCTGGGATTAATTTCTCATTCTTGAAACGTCGTCAACCCCTGAAATTGATTTTATTTTTTTCATAAGTTGTTTTAATTCTGATATATCGTTAACTTCGACTAATAAGCTGATATTTGCTGTGTTGTCTTTTAGGACTCTACAGTTTATACCGCTTATGCTTAGTTTTTCCATAGATACAACATGTATAATGTCATTTAAAAGACCTACTCTATCTACTGCGATGATTTTTACTTCTCCTTCAAATTTGCTCTTTTCAGGATTATTCCACTCAACTTCTACAAGTCTATTTTGTAGGAATTCATCGTCTAGTTTTATATTAGGACAGTCTCTTCTGTGGATTGCAACACCTCTACCTTTAGTGATATATCCTACTATATCATCACCTGGAAGTGGGTTACAACATTTTGCAAATCTTACAAGTATGTTGTCTAATCCTTTTACAGTTATACCGTTGTCTTTTTTCTTTCTTTTCTTAGCATATTCATGCTCATCAAAGTTTTTCTTAATTTTGTCTTCTTTTTCTTGCATTCTTTTTTCTTTTTCTTGTCGATTGACTTCTTTATTGTAGAAATCTCTGACTTTTGGCATAACTTGTGATGTTGCTATACCGCCATATCCTATAGTTGCAATTAAATCTTCTAATGTTGGTTGATTGAATTTTTTTGCAACTTGATTTAAGAATTTTTGAATGCTTGAATTTTTGTATGGTATATTGTAACGTTTAAATTCTTTTTCTAATATATCAGTACCACGTTCGATATTTTCTTCTCTTCTTTCTTTTTTGAACCATTGTCTTATTCTATTTCTAGCAGTTGGTGTCTGTACTATATTTAGCCAGTCACGACTAGGTCCAGTTGAATTTGAAGATGTTATAACTTCAACAATTTCGCCGTTTTGTAATTTATAATTTATAGGAACAATTTTACCGTTTATTTTTGCACCAGTACACTTATTTCCTACGTTTGTATGCACTCTATAAGCAAAGTCAATTGGAGTTGAACCTGCTGGTAATTCGATTACATCTCCTTTTGGTGTAAATACATAAACTTGGCTATTAAATACATCGTCTTTTAATGCATCTAAAAACTCATGTGGGTCTTGGACGTCTTTTTCCCATTCCATCATTTGTCTTAGCCATTTTAATTTTTGTTCCATCTTAGCATCTTGGTTGCCTGTGATTCCCTCTTTATATTTCCAGTGGGCAGCTATACCGTTTTCAGCTATTTCATGCATTTCATGAGTTCTAATTTGTATCTCTACAGGTTCTCCATCAGGACCAATTACTGTTGTATGAAGAGATTGATAAAGATTTGGTTTTGGCATAGCAATATAATCTTTAAATCTACCTGGCATTGGAATCCACATTGTATGAACCATTCCTAAAACAGCATAACAATCTTTAACTGTATCGACAATTATTCTTACAGCAGTTAAATCATAAATTTCTTCGAACGTTTTATTTTTCTTTTTCATTTTTTTATAGATACTATAAAAATGTTTTGGTCTACCAGATACTTCGCAATTTATATCGACTTCTTTGAATTTTTCTTCTAATAAATGTACTATTTTATCTATGTATTCCTGCCTTTGACTTCTTTTCATTGTTATCTTATCAGAAAGTTCTCGATAACCTTCTGGATCGATATATTTTAAAGCTAAGTCTTCTAATTCCCATTTAATCTTTGAGATACCTATTCTATGAGCAATTCCACCATATATTTCTAGAGTTTCTTTAGCTTTATATTTAGCTTTTTCCTCTGGCATAAATTTAAGAGTTCTCATATTGTGAAGTCTATCAGCTAATTTAATTAATATAACCCTAATATCTTTAGCCATTGCTAAGAACATTTTTCTAAGGTTTTCAGCTTGAGACTCTTCTTTTGTTTGATACTTAATTTTACCTAATTTAGTTACTCCGTCTACTAAGTCGGCTATATCTTTTCCAAATAGTTCTGTAATGTCTTCATATGTGTAAGGTGTATCTTCTACGACATCGTGTAGTAGACCTGCTGCTATAACTTCCATATCTAGCTCTAAATCGGCTAAGATATTTGCAACAGCTATTGGATGAATTATATATGGCTCACCCGATTTTCTAAATACGCCTGCATGAGCAGATTTTGCTAATTCGTATGCTTTTATAACTGGTGTTACGTCGGCGTTAGGAGCGTATTTTTTAATTTTATCTAAAATTTCTTGTAATTCCTTGTCATACATATTACCACCTGATTATCCTATATTTTTATATATATGAAAATAGTTGGTATATACCAACTATTATTATTCTAGTATTTAATTAGAGCATTTACATGGCAGTCTTGTAATTTATCTCTACCATTTAAATCTTCTAATTCTATTAAGAATTGTGTTGAAACTACTTCTCCACCTAATTGTTCTATTAGTTTTATTGCTGCTTCAGTAGTTCCTCCTGTAGCTAGTAAATCGTCAACTATTGCTACTCTTTGACCTGGTTTTATTGCATCTTTGTGTATTTCTAATATGTTTGATCCATATTCTAAATCATACTCAAATCTTTCAACTTCTCCTGGTAATTTTCCTGGTTTTCTAACAGGTACAAACCCAACACCTAATGCATAAGCAACTGGAGTTCCTATTAAAAATCCTCTTGCTTCTGGCCCAACAACTATATCTACGTTTTTATCCTTTAAATCTTCTGCTATTTGATCAATAGTATATTTTAAAGCTTCTCCATCTTGTAATAAAGTTGTTATGTCTTTAAAACTAATTCCCTCTTTTGGGAAATCTTCAATAACCCTTACACATTTTTTTAAATCCATTTTAGATTCCTCCTAATAGCTTTCTAAGCAACTCTCTCTTAGATGTTTCATATTCGTAAGTATCAAACTTTCATCAAGATTAAATTTAGATACAGATTCTTCTGTAAAAGAAGTTTCTTTAGATATTGTCGTAAAAGATGAAGTAAATGATAAAGAATTGTTTAATGAAACTTTGACAAAAGAAGGAGATATTGAAAACTTGTATGATTTCTTATCTGAATGTGATGAATTAGAAATTGTATTTGAAGAGGGAAGTTATGGAGCATATATTGATTCTATGTTAGGGTTAAAACAGGATTTTAATAAAGGACCATGGTGGCTGTTTTCCAGCGAAAACAATGAAACATGTAAGGAAGAAGGAATGTGCCCAGCTGTACAAAATTTAGGAATCAACGATGGAGATCAGTTTGTATTCTCTTATACCAATGAATTTTAAGATTTGAATTCTTTCTAAATGATTTATAAGAAAATGAGCATCACACTTAAATCAGCAAGTGTAATGCTCATTTTTCTTTAGAATTATGTCACGCCAATGACGCTTATAATTGATTTTTAGGTTTACAAAGAACGCAATTTAACAATCAAAGTTTTTTGTA
>NZ_CABQXJ010000095.1:0-9340 GCF_902468165.1 uncultured Intestinibacter sp. | reverse complement strand
ATAATTATCTATACGTTATAATATTTAAAACAATATTTAAATAAATAATATAGGAGGTAAGAAGATTGAATAAAAAATCTAGAATAAACTTTATTCTCAGAACTATATTATTTTTTTCAGCATTAATTGTATTTATATATAATCCAAACAACTTATATAATATATTAAATTACAATCTTATATTTGGCATAAAGATTTATCATATATGTTGGCTATATTTGATAAATGATGTTTTGAAAGTAATTATTCCATGTAAAAATAAAACAACTTACAACGGTAAATTATTTTTAAAGCACTACAAAGAAAAAAACAACTATGATAAAAATGCAGTTAGTATACAAACAGTTATTAACAATAAAAATGCATTTAACGTGCTTTTAGCGTGGATTTGTTTAAACTCAATATTATTTTATATATATTTTAAATTAGATTTAAACAAATCATGGGTAATTATGATATTTTTATTTTATTATTGGTGTGATATGATTTGTGTAAATATATGGTGTCCATTTCAGGTATTCTTTATGAAAAATAAATGCTGTAATGTGTGTAGAATTTATAATTGGGATCATATTATGTACTTTACACCATTTATATTAATCCCAAATATATATACATATTCTTTAATACTACTTTCGATTATAAGTCTATTTTTATGGGAGTATCAACTTAAAAAACATCCTGAGAGATTTTTAGATATATCCAACTTAAACTTAGGTTGCGCTAATTGTAAAAATGAATGTAGATTTAATAAAAGGAAAATAAAACACATAAAAAGAAAAAATATAATGAGGTATAAATATGAAAAGTAAAAAAACAGTTTTAATAACAGGTTCGTCTAGAGGTATAGGACGAGCTATAGCGGTCTTATTTGCTAGAAATAACTATAATGTAGTTATAAATTACAATAAATCAGAAGATAAGGCGAAAGAACTTTATGATATGTTAACACAAGAAGGTCTAAGTGTTAGAATGTTTAAGGCAGATGTATCAAAAATAGAAGAAGCAAATGCACTTGTGAATTATACTATAGGTCAATTTGAAAATATCGATGTTTTAATAAATAATGCTGGTATAAGTAAGCCTTGTCTATTTACAGATATATCTTATGAACAGTGGAATGAAGTTATATCTACAAACTTAAATTCAGTATTTTATGTTACAAAAAAAGCACTACAATACATGCTTCCAAATTGTAGTGGTCACATAATTAACATATCTTCTATGTGGGGGCTTGTTGGTGGATCTTCAGAAGTAGACTATTCTGCTTCAAAAGCTGGAATGATTGGTCTTACAAAAGCCCTTGCAAAAGAATTAGGGCCTTCAAATATAAATGTAAATGCAATTGCACCAGGTGTAATAAATACAGATATGGTAAAAGATTTAAGTGAAGATACTATGGAAATGTTAAAATACGAAACTCCTCTTATGAGAATTGGTCAGCCTGAAGATATAGCTAAATGCGCGCTATTTTTAGCAGAACAAGGCGATTTTATTACAGGACAAGTGATAAGCTCTAATGGTGGTTTTGTAATATAACAAAATGGAATAGAATGAATATTTTTACTTTATAAATATACATAAACTTTATAAACATATAAAATATGAAATTAAATTATAAAAAGCGATAAAAACTTGATTATATATCAAATATTTATCGCTTTTTATGTACTTTATATAATTACCCCATTCTAGTAAAATAGTCTATAGCTTTTGAAAAATCTTCTATTGTTTTTTCTATATCTCCGTGTTCAATTCCGTCTTTAACACAGTGATGTATATGTCCTTCTAATACCACTTTTCCTACTTTATGCATAGCGCTTTTTGCTGCGTTTATTTGGATTAATATATCTTCACAGGGAACATCTTCTTCCACCATTTTAGATATTGCATTGAGTTGACCTTGGATTTTTTTTATTCTAAGTTGAATATTTGGTATATCCATACATTGGCGCATGTTAATTCCTCCCATTATTAGATTGCTATTATTATATGATAATACTAATTGTTTGAAAAATCAACTAACCTGCAATTCCAAAATAGCATATGAAATAAATACAAATCTACATATTAAGAGCTTTTATATTAGTATTTGTAAAGTTATATATAGTTTTATTATTCAAATCGATATTATTTTTAGTCTTTAATAGTTTAGATGAATTTATTATAACAAATACTGAACCTAAATTATGAACAAGTGCGCCGACTACTGGATTTAATACTCCCGCCATAGCAAGTATTATAGCTACAAAGTTTAATACTAATGAAAATGTTACATTTAGTTTTATAGTCTTCATAGTTTTTTTAGATAGATAAAGTAAATATGGTATATTTTTTATATCGTCGCTTACAAGTGCTATATCTGAAGCTTCTATAGCTATATCACTGCCGATAGCACCCATAGATATCCCAACACTTGAATATTTTAAAGCTAGTGCATCATTTACACCATCGCCAATCATACAAGTAGGAGAATTTTTACTTTCTAATTCTTTAATTATTTTCATCTTATCTTCTGGAAATAAACTAGAATATACATCATCTATAAAGACTTTATTAGCTATATTTGATGCACTAGCTTCATTATCTCCAGTAAGCATTATTGGATTTATATTTTGTGATTTTATATAATTTATTATTGATTTGCTTTCTTGTCTTAAAATATCAGATAATGCTACATATCCTATTAATTTATTTTCTATTGATAAGTAAATTACTGTGCAACCTTTTTTAAAGAAGTCTTGTGATATTTTAATTATATCTTTATTGTTAATATTTATATTTTTATCTTTCATTATTTTTAAATTGCCGACTAATATATTTTTAGAATTTAAAACAGCAGTTATACCTTTTCCGGGATGTACTATAAAATCTTCAATTTCTAATAATTGATTGTCGTTTTTTTCTTTATAATATGAAGTTATAGCCTTTCCAAGTGGATGTTCTGAATGAGCTTCTACAGATGCTAATATTTTTATAAATTCTTCGTCACTATATTCAGAACAAAAACTTTTATAATCTACTATTGATAATTTGCCATAAGTCAATGTTCCAGTCTTGTCAAAAGCTATATTTTTAACTTTTGATAATCTTTCAATTATATCTCCACCTTTTATAAGCATACCGTATTTAGTGGCATTTCCTATTCCAGCCATAATAGCTGTTGGAGTAGCTAAAACTAAAGCACAAGGACAAAATACAACTAATATAGTTACAGATCTAAGTATTTCATGAGTAAATAAATAAGTAATAATAGAAGAGACTAAGGCTATAACTACAATCCAAGTTGCCCATCTATCTGTCAAACTAACTATAGGTGCTTTATCTGCATCAGCTTCTTTTACTAATCTTATCATTCTCTTAAGTGAGCTATCGCTCGAAGTTTTGCTAGCTCTCATATCAAAAGTAGAATATTGATTTATTGTTCCGCTTAATACATCGTCTCCGACAGTTTTATCTACAGGAAGAGATTCACCATTCATTATAGATTCATCTATAGAGGCTTCGCCCTTTATAATAATACCATCTGCTGGAATGATTTCACCTGCAATAACTCTTATTATATCGCCTATTTGGATATCATCTGCATCAATCATAACTTCTTGTTTATTTCTTATAACTCTAGCTTTTTGAGGCGTTAATTTTATTAAACTCTCTATTCCTGATTGTGCCTTTTGAACAGTTAAATCTTCAAGAAGGGCACCGATAGTCATTATAACTGCGATTTCTCCAGCTGCAAAAGTTTCACCTATAATAACAGATGCGATAAGTGCTAAAGAAACTAATACATCGGCTTTAATATCGAATTCTTTATATAAAGATATACAAGCTTCTTTGATGATTGGTAAACCGCAAAGTAATATAGCGACCCATGATAAATTAAAATGTAAATAGTTATTTATACTGTTTACTAAACTTAAAAGTAAACATATTGAAGAAATAACAATAAAAGTAATAGTTTTAGTTGTTTCTGATTTGAATAATCTCATAATAACCTCCTCTTCATACCCCTATGGGTATGAAATATTTAAAAATATATATGGTACATATACCCCTATAGGTATAGGGTAATTCGTTTTTATACAAAAAGCAACTTTTATTTTTGTATCTTTTTTGATGCAAATAACCTGGAAAACGATAACATTTTTGTTATTTGAATAACTACATTAAGTGTGCTAAAATTACCATGAGGTGATAAAAATGAAAGTTAGTAGACGTTTTCAACTATCAGTACACACGATATTATTTATCGCTGTGTATGGAGATGAAAAAGGGTTAACATGCGACTATATATCTAACGAATTAAAATGTAATCCTATAGTTATAAAAAATATATTAAATCTTCTATGTAGAAATGATTTTCTTATAAAAGTTCCTTCTACATCTAGTATAAAATTAAAAAAAGATGTAAAAGATATAACTTTATGGGATGTCTATAAAATAACAGATGAAGTAAATATAAAAAATATATTCTGTAGTGATGATTTGCAAATAAATAATCCGATCATATCGGATTTACCAGAATTATTAGTAACACCCTTTGAGAAAGTTATGAGCTGTATTAAAGACACCTTATCTAAAGTTTCAATTGATTCTTTATTAAAACAATATAATTACTAATTAACTACTAAAACTTTGTGTGAAATTGTATGCACATAAAAATAAATTTACATGGTAGGAGGGGAAATATGATTTCAAAAGAAATAGCGACTAAAGTACTAGAAAAATGTTTAATTACAGGAGCTGATTTTGCAGAAATATTTGAAGAAGATAGTATAACTAATAGTATTTCTGTATTAGATGATAAAGTAGAAAATATATTAGGTGGAAGAGATTATGGTATTGGTATAAGAATATTCAAAGGGCTAAAAAGTGTTTATGCTTATACAAATGACAATAGCTTATCATCTCTTTTAGATACTGCTTATAAAGCAGCACTTGCATTAGGCAAAATAGAAGAAGGAAAATCGATTATCTTAAATAATCATATGACTTTTAAAAATTTACACCCAATAAAAATAAATCCAAGTAGTGTAGATTGTAAAGAAAAAATAAAAGTTATGAAAAGTGCATATAAAAGTGCAAAAAATTACCACACTGATATATCAAAAGTAAGTGTTGGATATATGGATAAAGAGCAAAATATATTAATTGCCAATACGGAAGGATTATATACTGAAGACACTAGAATTAGAACTAGACTTATGGTAAATGCAATTGCTTCTAATGAAAATGAGAACCAAACAGGTAGCCAAAATCCAGGTAGACTTATGGGATTTGAAATGTTTAAAGACGAAGTGGATCCTGAATATCATGGTAGAGAAGCAGCAAAGACTGCCCATATAATGTTAAATGCTAAAAACTGTCCTGCCGGCCAAATGACAGTGGCAATAGACAATGGATTTGGAGGCGTAATCTTCCACGAGGCCTGCGGCCATGCATTAGAAGCAACAGCAGTTGCAAAAGGAAACTCAGTATTTTGTGATAAATTAGGAGAACAAATAGCATCTACAAAATTAACTGCAATAGATGACGGTACTATGAAAAATCACTGGGGCTCATCAAATATAGATGACGAAGGGACACCTACTAGAAGAAATGTACTTATAGAAAATGGTATCTTAAAATCATATATGGTTGATAAATTAAATGCTAGAAGAATGAATACAGAAGTAACTGGAAACTCTAGACGTGAAAGTTATAAATATGAGCCGACTTCAAGAATGACTAATACATATATAGCTCCTGGTGATGACAAAGTAGAAGATATCATAAAATCAATAGATGATGGACTATATGCTAAAAAACTAGGTGGTGGTTCTGTAAATCCAGTTACAGGAGAATTTAACTTCGCTGTAAATGAAGGATATTTAGTTAAAAATGGTGAAATAACAGAACCAGTTAGAGGAGCTTCACTTATAGGTAAAGGTAGTGAAGTTTTAATGGAAATAGATATGGTATCTGATAATGTTGCTCAAGCTGAAGGAATGTGTGGCTCTAAATCAGGAAGTATACCTGTAAATGTAGGTCAGCCTATGATTAGAGTTAAAAATATAACTGTTGGCGGAAGGGAGTAACTATTATGAATTTAAATACATTTAAGGAAATATTATTTGAAAAAGCAAAAGAAGCTGGTTTTGAAAATAGTGAAATATATGTGACTAATTCAGAGTCTTTAGAAATATCTATTTATCAACAAGAAGTAGAAAGTTATAATCTAGACAAAAGTTTTGGTTTATCATTTAGAGGTATAATAAACGGTAAAATAGGGTATTCTCATACTAGAATACTAGATGAAACTTCAGTAGATATGCTTATAACTACTGCTAAAAATGCAGCCTTACTTATAGAAAATGAAGATACTCAATTTATATATAAAGGCGATGAAAAATACGAAAAAGTAATTTGCTATTATGAAGATTTAGATAATATAGATCCAAAAGATTTAATCGACTTAGGTCTTAAAATGGAAGAAGAATGCAAAAACTACAACCCAAATGTCGTAAATATAGGAGGTTGTAAGATTACCTACTCTAAAGGTGAAGTCCAAATATCAAATACAAAAGGACTTAACTTAAAAAATAAAGAAAATATACTTTATGCATATATAATACCTATAGTAGAGATAGATGGCGAAAAGCAAGATGGAACAGGATACAAAATAGCAACAAATATAAATCAAATAGATCCCAAAGAAATAGCTAAAATGGGCGTTGATGAAGCATTATCAAAAATAAACTCAAATGTTATAAAAACAGGAAACTACAAGATAGCTCTATATAACGAAGCTATGGTATCGCTACTTAGTGCTTTTTGTGGAGTATTTAGCGCAGATGCTACTCAAAAAGGACTTTCTTTACTAAAAGATAAAGAAAATACTATGATAGCTTCAGAAAAAGTAACAATAATAGACAATCCTCTTTTAGATAATGGATTATCTTCAGCACCTTTTGATGATGAAGGTGTAGCTACATTTAAAAAAGAAATTGTATCTAATGGAAAACTTACAACATTACTTCACAACTTAAAAACGGCTAATAAAGCAAATACAAAAAGTACTGGTAATGGATTTAAGTCTTCTTATGCAACTTCTGTAGCTGTTTCTCCTAGCAATTTCTATATAGAAAAAGGAAATTTATCTTTTGATGAAATATTAGAAAACATAGGTGAAGGGCTTTTAATAACTGACTTTGCAGGGCTTCACTCTGGAGCTAACGCTATAACAGGGGATTTCTCATTAGCTGCAAAAGGATTCTACATAAAAGACGGTAAAAAGGAGTATCCAGTAGATCAAATAACTGTAGCAGGTAACTTCTTTAAACTTCTTAAAGATATAGAAGAAGTCGGAGATGATCTAAAATTCCCACTTAGCTCAGTTGGTAGCCCAACAGTAATAGCAAGTGGTCTATCTGTTGCAGGAAAATAAAAACAAATTTCAATTTAAAAAGTTAAAAATATCATTAAAACATGTAGAAAAAATAGATATAATTGTATAAACTTAAAAACATGGGGAGAATTATGAGTGCTTATCTTTAAGCGCTCATAATTTTAAATACTTAAATTTTGAGTATTTTATTTGAAATATAGAAATAGAAAGGAATTTGTTATGCTTGAATTAAAAAATATTACATTTAAAGTAGACAATTTAGATGGCAAAGGTGAAATTACTATTTTAGATAATATAAACTTTACAATTGAAAAAGGTAAGATATTAATTATAACAGGGCCTAACGGCGGCGGTAAATCAACATTAGCTAAAATAATAATGGGAATAGAAAAACCAACATCTGGACAAATATTATTTGATGGACAAGACGTCACAAACCTTAGTATAACAGAACGTGCAAGAATCGGAATAGGTTATGCATTTCAGCAACCTCCAAGATTTAAAGGCGTTACAGTTAAAAAGCTTCTTAATTTAGCTTCTGGAAATAAATTAAGTAATGACGCTTGTTGCGAATACCTTACTAACGTAGGTCTTTGTTCTAAAGAGTATTTAAAAAGAGATGTCGATGCATCTTTATCTGGTGGGGAATTAAAAAGAATAGAAATAGCTTCGCTAATGGCTAGAAATCCTAAACTGGCTATATATGATGAGCCAGAAGCAGGAATAGATTTATGGAGTTTTTCAATGCTTGTTAACAGCTTCCAAAAATTCAAAGAAAACAAGGAACAAACTGTTATTATAATTTCACATCAAGAAAGAGTAATAGACTTGGCTGATGAAATTATGATAATTGCAAATGGTAAAATTAAAAATAAAGGGCCTAAAGAACAAATTATGCCACTTATTCAAGCTGGACCAACTGATTGTGGTTGTCCCATAAAGGAGGTTGCTTTAACACATGAAAAATAGTATGCTAGAAAATTTATTAAAGACAATAGCCGATATTACAGGGGAACCTGAAGGAGCATTTAACCTTAGAAAAGATGGCGTAGGAGTTATGCGTCACTCTACAGAAAATATAGAAATAAAAACAAAAGAAGATAAACCTGGTATAGATATAATTGTAAAACCTCATACAAAGGGAGAACAAGTTCATATACCTGTTGTATTAACTGAAACTGGTTTAAACGATTTAGTATATAATGATTTCTTTATAGGAGAAGGTGCCGAAGTTGATATAGTCGCTGGTTGTGGTATACACAACTGCGGAAGTGCAACTTCTGAACACGATGGTATCCATACTTTTTATATAGGAAAAAATGCTAAAGTAAAATATAGAGAAAAACACTATGGCGAAGGCGAAGGTACTGGAGATAGAATACTAAATCCTACAACTATAGTTCATATGGAAGAAGGATCATATTGTGAAATGGAAATGACTCAAATAAAAGGAGTTACTTCTACTATTAGAGAAACTGAAGCAAATGTAGGTAAAGACTCTAAGCTTGTGATTACAGAAAAATTAATGACGCATGACAACCAACATGCTACATCTAATATAACTGCTAATTTAAATGGTAAAAACTCAACACTACAGATAGTATCTCGTTCAGTTGCCAAAAACGATTCTACACAATCATTCCATCCAATAGCAGTTGGAAATGAAAAGTGTAAAGCTCATATACAATGTGATTCTATAATAATGGATAATGCAAGAGTAGCTTCTATTCCAGAGATACAAGCAAACCATACAGATGCTGCTATAATCCATGAAGCTGCTATAGGTAGAATAAATAATGAACAATTGCTTAAATTAGAGACCTTCGGCCTTGACGAAGAACAAGCTGAAGCAGTTATTGTAGAAGCATTCCTAAGCTAGAATATAGTATGATATATAATTTTAGTTAGTAGAATTAATATAAGATTTAAATTTAATTAAAAAGTTTATAATAT
>NZ_CABQXJ010000094.1:0-9959 GCF_902468165.1 uncultured Intestinibacter sp. | reverse complement strand
AGCGCTGATGGTACTTGGTGGGCAACCGCCTGGGAGAGTAAGACGTAGCCACGTAGTCTTTTTTTATTTAATGAATTACATAGTCATTACAACTAGATAAGTTCATTATTCATTTTAAATAAGCATAGCACCTTTCATTAGGATACAAAAACCATTCTCTCTTAGTAGCAGAGAATGGTTTTTTATTTATATTCTATTTAATAATAAAAAGAAGATGATAATACTAGTAAAATACGAACAAATTTAAGTAAACTATAAAAATAACCACGCCTTAAAATTCAACATCTTGAAAATACTAAGGAGTGGTTATCTTTATGCCATGCTTATCACGTAGAAAGTTAACACAGCTTTAAATTAATATAATACTTTCTACTAATTTAATGGTTTAAGGTTTTTCATACTTAAATCTAGTATTTTAGCTGAGTGAGTTAATGCTCCTACAGATATAAATCCAACGCCTATTTCAGCGATAGATTTTATTGTTTCTAATGAAACATTCCCTGAAAATTCTATTTGTGCTTTGTTTCCTATTAGTGAAACTGCTTCTTTAGCAGTATCTAAATCCATATTATCAAGCATAATTATATCAGCTTTTACATCTAATGCCTCTTTAACCATATCTAATGTTTCTGTTTCGACTTCTATTTTTCTTACAAAAGAGGAATTTTTTCTAGCTAAATTAACTGCATTAGTTATTCCTCCAGCAGCGTCTATATGGTTGTCTTTTAACATAACTCCATCAGATAAATTGAATCGATGATTGTGTCCACCACCAACTTTTACTGCATATTTTTCTAATAATTTTAAGTTAGGTGTTGTTTTTCTAGTATCTAATAGTTTTGCATCAGTATGTTCTATTTCTTTTACAAATTTATTAGTTAATGTTGCGATACCACTCATTCTTTGAAGAAGATTAAGGGCAACTCTTTCACCTTTAAGTATATTTCTAGTATTTCCTTTAAGTTCGGCTATTTTTTCTTTTGGATAAACTCTATCCCCATCTTTTTTCCACAAATCCACAGATACATCACCTAAGATGTGAAAAACTCTAGCAAAAACATCTAATCCAGCTATAATACCTTCTTCTTTACAAAGAAGATCAACCGAAGATATGCTATTTTCTGATACTATAGAATTTGTTGTTATATCTTCGTTTGGAATATCTTCAATAAGTGCATCTTTTATTATTTTGTCTACAATTAAAAAGTTAATCATCTATTCTACCACCTTGTCCTTTAATTGCTGCTACAACTAATTTTTTATTTTCTTCTGCTATTTCATCCACTGTTTTTTCTAATTTATCAACAGATTTTGTGATTAATTCTATCTCATCTATTGAATTATTTATAATATTGGCAGCTCTTTGTGAGAATACTAATCCTTCTAATAATGAGTTACTTGCCAATCTGTTAGCACCATGAATTCCAGTACAACTAGTTTCACCTACAGCGAACAGGCGATCTAATGATGTTTTACTATTAGTGTCTACTTTTATTCCTCCCATAAAATAATGTTGAGCTGGAGAAACTTTTATTGGTTGTTTTGTTATATCAGTTCCTTTTTCAAGACAACTTTTATAAATTAATGAAAATCTATTTTTTATATAGTCTGAATCTAAAAAACTAATATCTAATAAAACATATGGTGTATTTGTCTTTTCCATTTGTTCAAAAACGGCTGCTGAAACAACATCACGTGGTAATAATTCATTTACAAATCTTTCTCCATTTACGTTTGTAAGAATACCGCCTTCACCTCTAACTGATTCTGAAATTAAAAATCTTCTTTCATCTTCAGTTTCATCATAAAATGCAGTAGGATGTATTTGTATATAATTAATATCTTTAAGTTCAATATTATGTTTTAATGCTGTGGCAAGTCCATCTCCTTTTAGAATTCTTTGACTAGTAGAATTTTTATAAAGCCCTCCAATTCCACCACAAGCTAAAATTACATATTTAGCAAATACGTTTATTTGTTTATTGTCTTTTAAAAGTATAGCTCCGATGCATTTATCATCTTCTTCTATAATATCTACAAAAAAAGTATCTTCTGAAACAGTTATATTTGGTTTAGAAAGTATATTTTCTATAAGTGTTTTCTCAACATCTTCTCCTGTGTGGTCATTAGTATGTACTATTCTATTTACACAGTGAGCACCTTCTTTTGTGTAATCCCAGTCTCCGTTTTCATCTAGGTCTAGTTTCATACCTAATGAAACTAATTCCTCTACATTTTTTATAGATTCAGAAGTTAATACTTTTACAGCTTCTAAATCATTTTTATATTGTCCTGCTTTTAATGTATCTTCTATAAAATCAGGAATATCTTCTTTATTTCTAGCAACAGAAATTCCACCTTGTGCTAGATATGTATTTGTACAGTCTATTTTCCCTTTTGAAACTACTAAAATATCTAAATCACTACTTAAATTAAGAGCACTGTATAAACCAGAAACTCCAGACCCAATTATTAAGACATCTACGTTTTTATTTTTCATAATTAATTCCCTAATTTATGCATATTTTCTAGAGAAGTTAATGCTTTTTGGCGTATTTCTTCGTCTAAAACAACTTCTTCTCTTTTTCCATCTAGTGCATCATAGATATCTTGTAAAGTAGTTTTTTTCATATTTGGGCATACCATCATTTCAGGGAAATAGAATTTTTTATTTGGATTTTTCTTTTGAAGTTGATGTAGTACACCTTCTTCAGTAGCTATTATAAACTCGTTATCTTCGCATTTAGTGGCATAATCGATTATACCGCTTGTACTTCCAAGATAATCGCTTAACTCTCTTACTTCTTTAGAACATTCAGGATGGGCTAAAACCTTTACATTTGGATGTTCTTGTTTTGCATTTAGAACATCTTCAGCTGTGATTCTGTGGTGTGTAGGGCAGAAACCTCTCCATAAAATAAATTCTTTTTCTGGGAAGAATTCAGCAATATATCCACCTAAGTTTTGATCAGGTAAAAATAATATTTGTTTATTTGGTATATTGTTCATTATATTTAAAGCGCTAGATGATGTAACAGATGCATCGCAAAGAGCTTTAACTTCGTAAGATGAATTTATGTAACAAACTTTAAATGCATCAGGATATTTTTTTATCATTTCTTCAACATCTTCAACTTCAGCCATATCAGCCATTGGGCAACCTGCATTTGGAGCTGGTAAAATGACTGTTTTATCTGGTGATAATACTTTTGCACTTTCAGCCATAAATTTAACTCCACAGAAAATAATTAAATCTTCTTTTGCATCACGAGCAACTTGACTTAAGTAATAAGAATCTCCTACATAGTCTGCAATTTCTTGTACTTCAGGAATTTGATATAAATGTGCTAATATTATAGCGTTTTTTTCTTTTTTTAATTTTAATATCTTTTCAGATAGTTCATTCATCATAATGGACCCCTTTATCATATAAAGTATTTACAGGTGTAATTACACTTGTGATAACAATTATAGCACCACATAATTTAGTATTCAACAAAAAATAATAGTTAAATTTTTAATTTTATTTAGGCAGATTGTATACATTCACTTAAAAAGTTAGCAATTGATTTTTTTAAAAAAAGTATATAGAATAAATTAAAGATGATGAAAAACAAAATAATAAAACAAGAAGAAGGTGCGAAATGAGCTCAAACGAAAGAAGAGAAAAGTTATTACAAATTCTAAAAAAGTCTGATAAACCTGTAAAAGGAAGTGAATTATCAGCAGAACTTCAAGTTAGTAGACAAGTTGTAGTAAAGGATATAGCACTTTTAAGAGCATCTGGATTAGAAATTATAGCGACATCTAATGGATATATTGTTTTGGATTCTGTAAAAAATGAATTTAAGATAAAGTGTAAAAATCATAATTCTGATGATGAACTTTATGATGAATTACAAACTATAATTGATTTAGGTGGAAAGGTAAAAGATGTTATAGTGGAACATCCTACATATGGAGTTTTAAAAGCAGACCTAAATGTAGCTACAAATAGAGATTTAAGAAATTTCATGCAGAAAGCAGCGACAAACGAGTTTAAACAGTTGTCAGTTTTATCTCCAGATTATCATATTCATACAATTGAAGTGGACAATGATGAAATATTTGAAGAAATACAAAAAGAATTAAAGTTGAAAAATATTTTATTTGAGTAAATAAACAAAGCGAGGGACTTATATTTAATAAGTCCTTTTATAGTTTAAATTGAAATATTTGTTTAAAAAGGTCAATTAAAATAAAATTTTGCAGGAAAAAATAAGTTGAATTATAAAAAAAGTTGTGTTAATATTAATATGTTATATGTTTAGGAGGAAATATGGAAAAAACATTTTTTATGAATGAGGCAATATCTGAAGCCAAGAAAGCATATGATAAGGGTGAAACACCTATAGGCGCTATAATTGTTAAAGATAATAAAATTATCGGTAGAGGACATAACTTAACTGAAACTCTACAAGACTCTACAGCACATGCTGAAATGCTAGCAATAAAAGATGCAGCAAATACATTAGGTGGTTGGCGACTTATGAATTGTGATTTATATGTTACTATGGAACCTTGCATTATGTGTAGTGGAGCTATTGTAAATTCAAGAATAAAAAATATAATAATAGGAACTAAACATATTAAAAACGCGAATATAGAAAAACAACACACATTTAAGATGGAGTACTTTAAAGATAGTCGTGTAAATGTTGAGTTTGGAATTATGGAAGACGAGTGTTCGGTCATTTTGCAAAGATTTTTTAAAGACTTAAGGAAAAAATAACTGGAGAGATGGTCGAGAGGACGAAGACGCTGGCCTGGAAAGCTAGTATGCATGTAAAAATGTATCGTGGGTTCGAATCCCACTCTCTCCGCCAAGAGGAACATTAATTTCGGTTACAACTTTGCTGTACTAGATGGGGAAGTAGCGGTGCCCTGTAACCTGCAATCCGCTATAGCAGGATTGAATTCCATCTAGAGGCTACTACTTTGTGGAGCTGCCCGGAGCAAGTGGTGTTGACGTTTAGGTCCCATGCAATGTAAGCCCATGAACCCTGTCAGATCCGGAAGGAAGCAGCAGTAAGTGGTTACTGCATGTGACGTGGGAGTGCCTAAGCCGAGCTAACTACTTCGGTAACGTCTGGGAAGTATAGTCAATAGATGGTGTACAGCATTTTAATATATAAAACAAATCCCTTTTTGAGGGATTTTTATTTTGTAAATCTTTTCAGAATAAAGGATATAACCCCCTTTATTATACTTGGAAAGATTTTTTTATTATCTATAAAAATAAAAATTATATAATTTGATTTATGGCAATTGGGAAAGGTGTTTAAATTAGAGTATTTTTATGTATTTAATGATATAATAATTAAAGAAATTGTCTAAAATAAAAACAGTATTTGGAACAAAGGGGATGATAGATATGCATAAGGCGTTGTACAGAGTATATAGACCAAAGAACTTCAGCGATGTAGTAGGTCAAGAACATATAGTTAGAACTTTAAAAAATCAGATAGAAAGTAATAATGTAGGTCATGCATATTTATTCTGTGGGACAAGAGGTACAGGTAAGACATCTACAGCTAAAATATTTTCTAGAGCAGTAAACTGTACTAATTTACACAATGATGAACCTTGTAATGAATGTGAAAGTTGTAGAGATATTTTAGAAGATAAAACAATGGATGTAGTTGAAATAGATGCTGCTTCAAACAATAGTGTAGACGATATAAGAGAATTAAGAGAAAATGTAAAATATTCTCCAGCTAAATCTAAATATAAAGTATATATCATAGATGAGGTTCATATGCTATCACAAGGAGCATTTAACGCACTTCTAAAAACATTAGAAGAGCCACCATCATACGTAATATTCATACTTGCGACTACAGAACCACATAAAATACCTGCAACAATATTATCTAGATGTCAAAGATTTGACTTTAAAAGAGTTACAGTAAAAGATATTTCATTAAGAATGAAATATATATGTGAAAAAGAAGGTATAGATGCTGATGAGAAAGCATTAAATTTAATTGCAAGGAATTCACAAGGTGCACTGAGAGATGCACTTAGTATATTAGACCAATGTATATCTTTTGAAGGACATACTATACGTTATAATGATGTAATTGAACTTTTAGGAAGTGTAAATATAGAGCAGTTATTTGACTTAGCTGAATCTATAATAAAAGAAAATACTAAAAAATCACTTCAAATATTAAATGATTTTATTATTTGGGGGAAAGATGTAAGAAATTTAGTAAACGATTTAATAGATCATTTTAGAAACTTAATGGTATGTAAAATATCAAATGATTTAGATGAAATAATATCACTTCCAGAAGAAACTATAGATTTACTAAAACAACAAGCTGAAACTATAGACACTAACAACTTAATAAGAGTTTTAAATATATTATCAGAAGCTCAAGATGGAATGAAAGTATCATCAAATCCAAGGGTTCTAATGGAAGTAACTATGATGAAGATAGCACAACCTATGTTTGATGATAGTAAAGAAGCCTTATTAAAGAGAATAGAAAACTTAGAGCAAAAAATAGAATCTGGAAATATAAAAGTTAATCACATATCCACAAATCAAACAGTGGATAACTCTAATAAAAATGAAAAAGTTGGGAACAATACGCTTGAAACATCACACGAAGAAGATGTAGAATATGAAAACTTAAAGAGTGATGATGTTAAGTTAATACAAAAATCATGGAAAAACATCTTACAAAAAATGAAGGAGGACAGACAGCAGATAACTAGGGCCTTACTTCAAGATGTAGATAGTTTTAATATAGCAGATGATATTTTATACATTATATTTACTGACAATTACTCATTTGCTAAAAATAAATTAGATTCACCACAAACTATACAATACGTAGAAAAAGTTATAAGAGAAGTATTAAACAGGAACTTTAACGTAAAAATTGTATTTAAATCTCAATTATTAAATTTAAATACTGAAATAAAAAAAGAGGATAAAGGTGAACAAATATTAAAAGATATAGTAAGTGAAGATATATTAGAAGTAAAAGATAGTATTGAAAAAAGCTAAAATAAATGATAAAAATTATATTATAAAATAATGATAAATTTCTTAAGGAGGAATAAATAAATGGCTAAAAAAGGATTTGGCGGAGGAATGATGCCAGGTAATATGAATCAAATTTTAAAACAAGCTCAAAAAATGCAAGATAATATGCAAAAAATGCAACAAGAATTAGAAGCTAAAGAGTTTGAAGTATCTGTAGGTGGAGGAGCTGTTACTGTTAAAGTTAATGGTAAAAAAGAAGTTTTAGATGTAACTATGAAACCAGAAGTAGTAGATCCAGACGATATAGAAATGTTACAAGACTTAGTTATAAGTGCAGTAAATGAAGCATTAAGAAAGGTAGACGACGCTCAATCATCTCAAATGAGTAAAATGACTGGGGGAATGAACATACCAGGTTTATTTTAGTAGGTGATAATAATGCAATATTATACAGAGCCTATAAGTAGGCTTATCGAAGAATTTTCAAAACTTCCGGGAATAGGAAAGAAAACGGCTCAAAGATTGGCCTTTCATGTAATTAACATGAATAACAATGATGTAGAATCACTATCAAAAGCAATTTTAGATGCAAAAAGAGAAATCAAGTACTGCTCTATATGTTGTAACATAACTGATAAGGATCCATGCAGCATGTGCTCTAACCCAAATAGGGATTCAAGCGTAATATGTGTTGTAGAGGACCCTAGAGATGTAGCAGCTATGGAGAAGATAAGAGAGTTCAAAGGACAATACCATGTCCTAAATGGAGTAATTTCTCCAATGGATGGTATAGGACCAGATATGATAAATATAAAAGAACTTATACAAAGATTAGGAAACCAAGATGTAAAAGAAATAATCATGGCAACAAACCCAACTATAGAAGGAGAAGCTACAGCTATGTATATAGCTAGACTTATCAAACCAATGGGTATAAAAGTTACTAGAATAGCTCATGGTCTACCTATAGGTGGGGATTTAGAATATGCAGATGAAGTTACTATATCTAAAGCCTTAGAAGGAAGAAGAGAAATATAGAGGTGTAAAATGAAAACAACTGTAGATTTTGAGGAACATGCTGTCGATAAAGAAAAAAGACAGAAAAAAATTGAATCTAAAAAAAGAGATAAAGTAAAAAGTACTGGTAAGAAAAAAATACACTCTGTAAAAGATAACAGAAACAGTGCATTTAGAAACAACTATAAACACTACCAGTATGATTACGAAGAAGATTTTTATGAACCTTATTAAATCAAAATATGATTGTCTATGCATTATAAAATTAGCCAACTCTTATGAGTTGGCTTTATTATTTATATGTAACTAAATTAATAACCAAGTATATTTGATACTAAATTGGCAATATCTTCAGCAGTATTTTGTTTTTTGACAGATTTAATATTATTTTTTAATAATTCCATTCTCATAGGATTATCAATAAGAACTTTTAATAATACAGAAATAGTAAATTTCTTAGAGGTTCTTAATGCAGCTCCACAATTTGAAAGGAAATCCATATTTTCTTCTTCTTGACCAGGAATATAATAAGGAATTATCATAGGTAATTCTTTTAATAGACATTCAGTTGTAGTTAGTCCACCTGGTTTTGAAACTATAATGTCTACAGCTGATAATATATCATTCATATCTTGAGTAAATCCAAGTATAGAAATATTTTTATCAATAGTATATTTTTCTAATGATTTTTCTAGTTTTTCTTTTAAAGTTTCATTTCTACCAGTTATAACAATTATTTGGAAGTCCCTATCTATTTCTAATAATTCTTTTAAAGTGTCTTTTATATTTCCTGCACCAAAGCTACCACCCATTAGTAATACAGTAAACTTATCTGGAGCTAGGCCAAGTTCTTCAAGAACAACACTCTTTTCTCTATGCTCTAAGAATGACTTCTCAACAGGGATACCATATGGTTTTATTTTATCACCATCTACACCTTCAGAAATTAATACTTCTTTTACATATTCATCCCCAGCAATATAATAATCAATTTCATCCTGAATATATGTTGAATGTGCCGTATAATCAGTTAAAACCGATATAAGTGGTGGAACAAAGAAGCTATTAAAAGCATTTCGATAAGGATATTTCTTTTTAAGTGTACTCAAAGCAATCATAGGGAATGGATGAGTTCCAATAATTAAATCAGGTTTACGTTCTTTTAATAATTTTTTTAACTTTGAAGCTAATAATGTATTAAATAAGTTACCTTTATACTCATGTTTAGAGACAATATTTGCATCTGACATTTTATATACACCGCCCCATGCTTTAGGTGTATATTTAGCTGATTTTTCATAACCACTAGAAATAATCTTGTCCATTGTTGTATTTATTAACTTTAAACTATCTATAATTTCACAAGTAATATGTTCACCATCGATGCATTTTTTTTCGATTTCATCCTTCATGGCTTTGGCTGCCCTATTATGACCACCACCAGTAGAGGCTGACATAATTAGTACCTTCTTTGACATTACAAATAACCTCCTAAATATTTTGATCGTATTGCTTTATTTTTATAAATTATGTACTATTAATTATAATTTTATAATTAGCAATACATATTAATTTTATAATATGTAGAACTGAAAATAAAGTAAAATCGAGAAAGAAGGAGTTGAGTAGAGTGAAGAATATAGAAATGTATACTAGTGATACATGTCCAAATTGCACAAAACTAAAAGAATATTTAAAACAAAATAATATAGAATATGTAGAATATAATATATCTAAGAGTTCAGAACATAAAAGAAACCTAATAAAAGAGGGGTTTCTATCAGTACCAGTAATGAAAATAGACTCTGATTATGTTTTAGGATTTGATGTACCGAGAATAAATCAATTACTAAATTTATAAAATAATTAAAATTTGATTATACAAAATTAATAATTATATATA
>NZ_CABQXJ010000093.1:0-10860 GCF_902468165.1 uncultured Intestinibacter sp. | reverse complement strand
TATCTTCGATTCCGAATTTAAGTTCATAATCTTCTTTTATAAAATATACATATAATATTAATAAAATAAATTCAACAATTCTTGCAGAAACTGTCGCAACAGCAGCTCCTTTTACGCCTAAAGCTGGAGCTCCAAAATGTCCAAATATAAAGACATAATTTAAAACTATATTTATAACAAGAGATATAGAGCTACATACCATTCCTAAACGAGGATTTCTAACACTTCTAGATCCCATACTAAAAATATAGCTAACTGCCATAATTGGATAACAAAATCCTATAACTAAAAAATACTCTCTCGCCTGTTTGACAACTAGTGAGTCGTGAGAGAAAAAGTTTATTATTAAATTAGGGAAAAATACTGCCAATATAAAAAATACTATTCCTAAAACTAGCGCTGCAATAACACTAAGTCCTGTTATTTTCTTTATACTGTCTTTGTCTCCCTTTCCATAAAATTGGGCCATGAAAATTCCTGCCCCACCTATAATACCTGATAATGCCATATTAAATAAAAAGAAATACTGGTTAGCTATCCCTATCGCTGCCACCGATACTTCTCCCAAACTTCCAACCATCACAGTATCGACCATATTTACCAATGTCGATATTAAGTTTTGGATTATAATTGGAATACATAATACAACTAAAGTCTTGTAAAACACCTTATTTTCGTCTGTCATTTTAAACACTGCTTGCAAACTTTCACCTCTTTCTTATTTTATATAATTTACTATATTAGTATTTACTTCCTTATATTATACCTTATTACAATAAATATTAAAATCACCTTGGTAGATTCTATATTAAATATATACTTCAATAATTTCCTTAGAATTTAAAAATTCGCTTCGCTCATGGCGCCAACGACTTCGTCCGTTGCTTAAGTTAATAGTTTGGAAATTATACATTATCTAAAAACCAGATAATATCTAATTTCCTTAGAATTTAAAAAAGCCTGTAAAAAATATTACAGACTTTTCGTGATAGTATTTTACATATAAATTGTAATTTCCACCAACATTATCTTTATTTATAGTTTATCTAACTTTTTTTAATGTATTACTCAAAAACTTCTCAATCTCCACTATTGAGAACAATATCAAACCGCAATAGAAAGGATATAACCAATCTGTAATTTGAAGTGATGCAGTTCTAAATATAATATGCATTTGTGGCATATAGGTAATCGCCATCTGCAATGATATAAGTATACCTACGACTAAGAACGCAACTTTATTTGTAAATAAGTTTTTTGATATTGCACTGTGGTCTGTTCTTATATTGAAAAGATAAAATATTTTACAAAAAACTACTATATTAAGCGTTACTGTACTCACTATGTTTTGTGATATTCCTAGTGATGTTAGGTGTTGGCTTATTATTAATCCTAATCCTGCAATCATAGTAGCGACATATAATATTCTTATTGTATCTTGTGATTTTATTATACTATCGCTTTTTTTACGAGGATTTTTATTCATAATATCATTTTCCGCTGGTTCAAACACAAACGCAAATGATATAGTTATGGCCGATACCATGTTGATCCATAAAAGTTGAACTGGCTCAAGTGGAAGTGGATTGTTTAATATTATACTTATTAAAACTATCAACCCTTCTGCTATACTAGTTGGCAATAAGAACTTTATAGTTTTTTTGATATTGTCATAAACTCGTCTACCTTCTTTTATAGCATCTACTATTGTTGAGAAATTGTCATCTGCTAAAACCATATCTGAAGATTCTTTGGCTACGTCTGTACCTTTGATTCCCATAGATATCCCAATGTCGGCTTGTTTTAATGCTGGTGCATCATTTACACCGTCGCCTGTCATCGCTGTTATTAAGTTATTTGATTGATATGCTTTAACTATTCTAAGTTTGTTTTCAGGCGTTGCCCTAGCAAATATGTCGTAATCTTTTATAACTGAGTTTAGCTCACTATCTGTAAGTTTATCGAGCTGACTACCTGTTATAACTCTATTTTCATCAGACAATTTGATTTGTCTAGCTATTTGTACGGCTGTTTCTGGATGGTCCCCTGTTATCATCTTTACTTTTACGCCTGCATTTCTAGCTTGCAATATTGCATCAATAACAGATTCTTTTGGCGGGTCTAATATTCCCACTAAACCAACTAAGTTTAAATCATTATCCAATAATTCGTGTTGTATCTTTGTTATATCTTTAGATAGATTTTTATATGCTACTGCTACAACACGTTTTCCCTTTTTAGCTAATTTGCTAACTTCATTTTGCCAATATATATCATCAAATTTATTATTTGATTTTTTAATTACGTCGATTAATTTATCTGGGGCACCTTTTACAACTAAATACCTACTATTTTCTAAATCAACTATTTTAGCCATGTATTTAAAGTCAGAATCAAATGGTATTTTGTCTATTTCAATAAAATTTGATGTGTCTAAATTTGCCTTTTTACAAAGTGTTAAAAAGCATCCATCTGTAGGTTCTCCATTTATAACCCATTTGTCATTTTCTTGATTTAGTTTGGCATCATTTGCAAGTGCACCTATTAATATTAACTTTTTCAAGTCACCTTCTATCTTTAATTTACTACTTATTTTTTCACTAGACTTATTAATTAATAAATCTTGTTTCCCCTTACTCTCGAATATTTCCCCTTCTGGAGAATATCCATCTCCCGTAACAATATAATTGTGGTGTTTTGTTACTATATCTTTTATTGTCATTTCATTTTTAGTCAATGTACCTGTTTTGTCTGTTGCTATAATATTTACTGAACCGAGTGTTTCAACTGAAGGTAGATTTTTTACTATCGAGTTTTTTCGTGCCATATTTTGAACACCTATCGCAAGAATTACTGATGTTATAGCAGGTAATCCTTCTGGAATAGAGCCAACTACCATCGTCACTATCGACAATAAAAGTGTTGGAATTTCGTAGATGTCAAATAATACGCCAAACCCAAAAAGTAAAACTGCAACTAATACTATTGCATAAGATATATATTTTCCTAGATTATTTATTGAAATTATTAGAGGTGTTTTTTCTTGTTTCACATCGTTGATACTTTTATTTATTTTACCTATTTGAGTATAATCGCCAGTCGCAACTACAACTCCTGTCATATCTCCATTTGTTATGCTTGTAGATGCAAATGCCATATTTGTCTGGTCTGCTACTGTAAGTGTTCCGATTAGAGTTTGTTTATCTTTTTGAACTGAGTCTGATTCACCTGTTAATACAGATTCTTGGATTTTTAAATTATTAGCTTCCAAAATTCTTATGTCAGCAGGTACATTATCTCCAGCTTCTAGATAGACAATGTCCCCTGGTACCAAATCCCCTGCGTCTATATCTAATCTTTGACTATTTCTAATAACGGTGGCATTTACGACTAACATCTGTTTTATTTTTGAAATTGCACTTTCTGCTTTGTTTTCTTGAATATAACCTATTAAGGCATTTACAAGTACTACTATCCCTATTACGACTGTGTCTGAGATGTGTCCCATAAATAAAGTCAATACACCTGCAACTAACAGTATATAAATCACGCTATTGTTAAATTGTTTTAAAAATCTCACCAATTTACTTTCTTTTTTGCTCTCTGTTAAGTTGTTTTTTCCGTATTTACTCCTTCTAAAAGATACATCTTCTTCGCTTAACCCCACATTCTTGTCTGAATTAAGTCTGTGTAATGTCTCTGTTGTGCTTACTTTGTACCAGTTTGAATCATTTAGGTGGATATTTTTCGAGTGTGTCTCTATACTCTGACACGAAGGAGGTTCTTCTCCTATTGAATTATTCCTATGCGAGTGACTTTTTGCTTCCATTTACTATTCCCCTTTCATTTTTTTACTTAGATATATTTTTATATCAATATATCTTACTATGTATATTAGCAGATATTCCTTTTTCTTCTCCTAATTTTACATTTTTTTAACATAGTATAGAAAATTTTTAACATATCGTTATAAACAAAAGAAATGCCAAATAAATGAATTTGGCATTTCTCCTGACTAAAACTTAATTGATTATTATAGTAAATCTGGTGCAAAGTTAGCTATTTTACTTATATTGTCTGTAATTGACTTGTACATGAGATTGTTCATCTGTAGATGGATCTTGATGCATTGCAGAAACCCAACTATTGTTTACTTCAGATTTTTTCTCGAAATCTACGTGTTCTTGATGTTTTTTAACTTTTGGGTCTTTTCCTTTATGACATTGACATCCTACGCATGGTTTTGTACATTTATCTTGCATAATAGCTCTCCTTTTGACCTACTGTAGTTATTTAGAAGATGTAGTGTAAATAAGCTACAGTTATTTAGAATAAAGTATCCTGATTATAGTATGTACAAATAACAAACTTATATATAGACCAAATTATGGTATGATTTTTAAGTGCCTTTCTCAAGAAATAATACTACTATAGATATTTTTATTTTTTATATTTAATTGAGAAATTTAAATTGAATTTGTTCTGTTTTTTCTTTATATATTTGTGAATTTTTATATTTATAAAAACTATCTACTCTTTTTAGAAATTCATCTAATGATTCTTTATCATAAATAGGTAAAACTTCTTCATTTTGCAATAATTTTATATTTCCCTTTGCTGTTTTTATATTTAAATAATGTTGATTAGGTTTATAACAGGCTACGATTTTATTTTGATTAAAACCGTAATTTACAGTATGAAAACTGCCTCCATTTATTGTACTTTCAATTACTATTATCCCTTCGCTAAGTGCACTTTGTAGTCTGTCCCTTTCGATTAGTTGATATTTTGAAACATTTTGTCCTGGTGGATATTCACTTATAACACAACCGTCATTGTCTATTATATTTTTAAATAGATTTGTATTTTGCTTAGGATAAACAATATCTAGTCCACATGGCATAACTGCTATTGTCCTTCCAAAATTACTTAGACTTCCCATATGTGCAAAAGTATCACATCCATTAGCAAGGCCACTGACTATTGTATATCCTTTTTGTGATAATATTGAAGATATTTTGTAAGAAACATTTACACCATGCAAACTCGGATTTCTACTACCTATAATTGCTATAGATTTATCATTTAAACAATTGTAATTTCCTTTGTAGTATATAACTATTGGGTTATCATCTATATTTTTTAGTTTTTGAGGAAAGTCTTTATCTAGTAAGGTTAAGATTTTGATATCCTCTTTATCACAAATATGTATTGCCCTTTTTGCAATCTCATTTGCATATTTTAGTTCTTCTTTAGTTATAATTCGTTTTATTTTTAAGTTTATATTATTTAAATAGTCTATAATTTCACTGCTATTTAAATGATTTAATTCACCTTGTCTTATTATTTTATTTATAGTTTTTCGACCCAATCCTTTTATTAATGTAAGTGTTATTATAAGTTCTGAATTGTTCATTTTATCTCCATATCTCAAATTTTTAGTTATAATTAGTATTTGTGCAAAATAAAAAACTATGTGAAATTATCACATAGTTTTTGTTTTTAATGATTTGAATAGAGATAAGATTGAAATGCTTGCTACTTGTATAAAAAGCAATATCCACTATAATGTTAAATAAGTTAAAAGCCTTCTATATAATATAGAAGGCTTTTTGTGTCTTTTTAAATTTTGATTTATATATAGAGTTAGATTTTTATAAAATTGGCTGTTGGTTGTTCATTGAATAACCATCGTACATAACATCTTTTAAGTCTATATTGTTGCCTTTGTTGTTTTCTTTTACTTTGCTAAGTTTTTTAACTGCACCATATGGTTCTTTAAGAGATAGTTTATCTCCTTTTCCTGAAATAACCCAAAGCACCTTATATCCCCTTGGATGCACTTTTAAGCAGTCTTCACCTTTTCCATCTGTAAAGTAGATAAGCATGTTGTATTTTTTTGTGCTGTTATTTAAATACTCAAACACTGGGCCAAACTTAGTTCCTCCACCTGCTGTAACTCTATCTTGAACGTCTTTTAATTTTTTTACTTTATATACTTTTTTTATTTCGTTGTCACACTCTATTATAGTTATTTCGTGGTTGTGATTTTTGACGATTGCTAAAACTTCTTTTATAGCTTGTTTGAACTCTTCGTCACTTATACTTCCGCTTATGTCGATTGCGACTGCAATTTCGGCTTTGTGATTTCTAAGCTCTCCTCTCAAATCGAGCCTATTTGGTTGTCTTCTACTTCTTCTTGTTATTGTCTTTTTTTTGTTCGCTTCTATTGTCCCCATTATCTTTTTAAGGTATAGATTCCATGGAAGTTCTCCGTTTTTGCTTTTTAACTTAGATATTATTGAATCTAGGTATTCTGGAGTCTTTCCTTTTTGCGAAAGGCTGACAAACTTTTGAGTAAACTCAGACATTGTCTTTTCATCTATATCATCTGAATCATCCCATATATCGTGAGTTTTTGCTGGATCATATTCATTTTTAAACTCCATATTTTGAGATTCATCATTTTCTAACTCATCATCAGTATTTGTGTCGTGTTCTTCTCCGTCTTCGTTTTCTTCTTGTAAATCTAATTCTATCTGGATTTTTTGTAAATAATATTCAAAAGTCTGAAATGCTTCAAGCTTGAGATTATAATTTAAATTTACCCATTCTAAAGTTGTTGAATATGGTGGGAGTGCATCTAAATACTGGTTTACAACTACATCCATCGCCAAGTTTATCGCCAAAGTGCTATATCGTCCGTTTTCTTTTAGCTCCTTTGCCCTTACTAAGTGTAGAGATATAACATGTAAAATTTCGTGTTTAATCGTCGTCTCCATCTGACTCATATTTAATTTTAAAAATATAAGTGGATTAAAATATATTACGTATTTAGCTCCTTTAAAATTCACTCCACTCGGGCTACTCATATCAAACTTCAAATCTCTGTTCATTTGGAATAAAAAATACCCATAGAAGTTATCTTTGTCTTCCATTAAGTTAAAATTCACCTTATCTACAAGAGAGAAAAACTCCCTCCTAAATTCATCAGACACTTCTATCTCAATGTCTTTATCCCAATCAATCGATTCATCGTAACTTGCTCTTTCAACAAATTCAACAGCTTGAGCGTAGAGTTCTTCTTTCTTTTTATTAAAATAAGTTTCCATACCTTATCCCCTTATTAAGCTGTAAGATTGAAAATATAAATCTATAAATTCTTCATTTTCACTAGCTATTTTGTATAATTCGCCATAATTATTTTTTATATCTTTCATAATTCCAACCATTAAATCAACTGGATATAATCTTAAAAATTCTACTAATCTTTGTATATAATCAAATCCACCTGAATTTAATTTGTTGTTTTGTATGTCTGATTCTAGTGATTTTAATATATTCATAGCACTGATGTATAGTCTTGTATGGTTTTCATTTTTAACTTGTTCTACAACTCTTTCGTCAAGTTCTTCTCCATTAAACACATCATTATAACTTATTATTGGTTTTGCATCAGAATTTATAAAACTCATAAACTCTTGTGCTATAACTCTTCCCACATTACCTTTAATTACGTTTAAAAATACCTCTTTAGGGATTGAGTCTTTCTTTTGTTTATAAACTGAGTAAGTTTTAGAAATTCTCTCAAAACTTCTAGGTGTTGCATTTATATCTCCTTCGTTTACCTTGTGTAGATATTCTGGGAATGTAGATATAAACTCAACTACTTTTGGCTCGATATTGTTGTTCATAGCCCAGTTTATCCATTCGCTCGCATCTGACTCCATATTAAGCCAAACAAATCTGTTTTCTTGTGCTGGGTCCATATCTACAACTTGGTAGTCAAGCTCTGCTCCGTATTCGTTTGATGGATTCATTGCAGCTAGTATTTTTACATTTTTGTCTAACTTATATCCGTTTATCTCTCTATTTAATATAAGGTTCATAAGTTCTTGTTGGACTGCGTGTTCACAACGGTTTAACTCATCTATAAATAAAAGTACTTCGTTTCCATTTTCGATTTCTTTGTCTATTTCTCTAAGTTTTGTGTGGACTGCATAAATAGTTGTTTTCTTTTCTATTTTACATCCTTCTTCACTTTTAACTATATAAGACTCAACAGTTGGAAGTCCTCCGATTTCTCCTTCTTTTAATAAGTTTCCGTCTATTACAACGACCTTCCATCCATTATCTTTTGCTACTTTGTTTGCTAAAGCTGTCTTTCCGATTCCACTCTCACCAACTACTAGAGGTACTTCTCCCGTTTCTAATATTAGCTCAATACTTCTAAATGTATCTAAAAAATTCATATTATTTCTCCTAAACTATTTTATAATTACATCATTTTTAATTTTTCGTCCATAGCTATTTTCTTAGCCATTTTGCTTCCGTATTTATATATAAATATTACTTTATCTAATTTTATTGCATCACTATTTCTATCTATAACGCTGCAATTTAAAAAATCCCTTATATATTTTTCTTCTACATCTTCTTTTGATATCACTTCTTTTAAAGCCTCTTCTATCTTTTCTATACTTAGTTTTTTGTATAAATATTTTATAACTAAGATATTTTGTTTTAAAAATGATACCATCTTCTCTTCATCTAAATCTTGTATAAAGTTTATAGCTGATTCGTTTTCTTTTATTGCTTCTAATTCTATTTTATAACTTGGATTTTTTATATATCTAATCGCATCATAATTTTCTTTTATCGCTTCTAACTGAACTTTTTCTGATGGATTTTTTATATATTTTATTGCATCGTAATTCTTTCTAATCGCCGATAATTGCAACTGTTCACTTGGGTCATCTATGTATTGTATTGCCCATCCCGCTTGTTCAATTGCAGCTTTTATTACATTTTCTGTCGGCTCTTTTATATATGCTAAACTGCTCCACCCGCTCTTAACAGCTTTTAGCATTATGTCCTCACTTGGATTTTCTATATATTCTATCGCCTTTGCATTTTTGCTTATTGCGATTTCTTGCATTTCCTTTGTCGGATTTTCTATATATTTAATTACTAGCCCGTTTTTTCTAACTGCAAGTAACTTCATTTCATCTGTTGGATTTTTTATATTTTCTATAAGAGTAGGATTTATATTTATCATCTTAATAAATCTTGATTCGTCCATAATTCTCCTCCATATTTTAAAAATTGAAACATTATAACTATATCAATTTTATTATATTTCAATTCGTAAATATACATATTTTGCCTATTATCTTGGTATTATTTTACCATACTCTTTTTATATACCCACATCACAAAATATAAATCTATTTAATGCTCACCAAAATTTTGCACAAAAAAATATTACTGGAATTTACTCCAGTAATATCTTTGTTAGAATATTTATTAAAAAATATATTTATTTGGTATGTACCAGTTAGTATCATTTTGATTTATATTACTCAGCTGTCTCTTCGTCATTATTGTCATCTTCAACTTCTATAGATGAAGTTTTTAATGAACCTATTCTAGCGACTACAGTATCAGGTTCTAAGTCAGATTTTAATGTTTCAGGTATTACTAAGTCTTTAGCAAGAATTTGAGCACCATGTTCTAATCCTGCAACATCTACTTCTATATGTTCAGGCATTTCACTAGGGTTACCTTGTAATTGAACTTCTGTTATTACATCGTCTAATAATAATTTTCTTGCGTCTAATGATTCAGCTCCTGAAAATCTTATTGGAACTCTTAATTTAATAGTGTCACCTTTTTTAACGTATTGGAAATCTAGATGTACTATATTTCCGAATGCGTCTCTTTGTACTTCTTTTAATACACAATTTTCGATTTTATCATTTAATTTTAATGATAAAACAGAGCTTTTTGATCCTAGTAAGTCTATTAATTCTCTTTTTGTTATTTGACAAGGAATTGGTTCTCCCAATGATTGACCATACATTATAGCAGGTATGCTACCTTCCATTCTTACTTTTTTGCCTTTCTCAGTTCTTTCACTAATGTTAAATACTGCGTTTTGCATTTTGATCCCTTCTTTTCTCTATAGATTATGTATTTTGTATATAAATATATTATAGCACAGTAATATGCATAATATTATTTTTTTTAGATTTCTAATGGATTAATTTATTCATTTTTTCGAATAATCCAAATAATAACTATTATTATGCACACTTATGTATAGTTTTATTCATAAATTTTAAGTCTTACAATTAAGTTAAGATTAACTTAATTTAATGTTACTTAAATTGTAAATAGTTAGATTTTTGTATATAATAAGATTGTAGACTATATTTATGTATATAATACTATTTTAAATAAAAAAGGAATGGTCAAAATGAATAGAATTCCAGAATTTATTAGAGATTTTTCAGAAGTTATAAACGAACTAAATAATAAATCTAGATTCCCGCTTACTAAAGAATTTATACAACATGGGGATATAAGCGTGTACGAACACTGCATATTCGTCGCTTATATGAGTTGTCAAATTGCAAACAAATTAAATATTAAAGTAGACAAGAGGTCGCTCATAAGGGGTGCCCTTCTGCACGATTATTTTTTATACGATTGGCACGATAAAAACAAACCAATCAAACTTCATGGATTTAGGCATCCGAAAATCGCTCTGAGAAATGCCAGCGAAGAATTCGATCTAAACGAAAAAGAAAAAGACATAATCCTGCACCATATGTTTCCGCTAAACCCAATCCCCCCAGCTTCAAAAGAGGCGTGGATTATATGCTTAGCTGATAAAATATGTGCAACTAGAGAGACGTTTGGCTCACAATTATATAAACAGATAAGTAGTATATATAGTCATTTGGGTATTATTTATGACTAGTATATGTTCGCTGCGTTCATGGCGCCAACGAATCAAAGATTCCGTTGCTTAAAAATTCGCTTTGCTCATAGCGCCAACGAATCAAAGATTCCGTT
>NZ_CABQXJ010000092.1:0-11244 GCF_902468165.1 uncultured Intestinibacter sp. | reverse complement strand
GGCCGAACAGGGCCGCCTGCTGGTCACCGGCGATCCCGGCGATAGGAATACGGGTACAATGATATAGGTAGAGAAAAAGTTGAAGAAATATATGCAAATGTATTTGGGGCTGAAGATGCACTTGTTAGACCTATAATAGTAAACGGAACACACGCACTTAGCTTATGTGTGCAAGGGCTTGTTAGACCTGGAGATGAGATTTTATCAATAACTGCAACTCCATATGACACGCTACAAGGTGTTATAGGTATAAGAGAAGAAAAAGGTTCATTAAAAGAATACGGAGTTACTTATGATGAAGTAGATTTCTTAGAAAATGGAGATATAGACTTAGAAGGCGTTAAGAAAAAAATAAACGAGAGAACTAAATTAGTAATGATACAAAGATCTAAAGGTTACTCTTGGAGAAAATCTCTTAGTATAGCTGATATAAAAGAAGCAATAGACGTTGTTAAATCTGTAAATAAAGACATAATCGTTATGGTAGACAACTGCTACGGTGAATTCTTAGATACTAAAGAGCCTACAGAAGTTGGAGCAGACGTAATGGCTGGTTCACTAATCAAAAACCCAGGTGGAGGTCTTGCTTTAACTGGTGGATACATAGCTGGTAGGGCTGACTTAATAGAAATGATATCTTATAGATTAACATCACCAGGAATAGGTAAAGAATGTGGTCTTACTTTCGGAACTACAAGAACTGTACTTCAAGGGTTCTTCATGGCTCCATACGTTACATCACAAGCAGTAATGGGAGCTATATTCTGTGCTAGAGCGTTTGAAAAATTAGGATACGACGTACTTCCAAAATACGACGATTTAAGAAGTGACATAATACAAGTTGTAAAACTTAACAATGCTGAAGAAGTTATAAGTTTCTGTCAAGGTGTGCAAGCAGCAGCTCCAGTTGATGCGTTTGTAAAACCAGTTCCATGGGCAATGCCAGGATACGAAGACGAAGTAATAATGGCAGCAGGTGCATTCGTTCAAGGTTCATCAATAGAGCTTAGTGCCGATGCTCCAATAAGACCACCATACAACGTATACTTCCAAGGTGGACTTACATTTGATCACTCAAAAATGGGTACTTTAAAAGCTATACAAGCTATTAAAAAGATGAAAGAAGAAAATAGATAATATAAAAAACACAAAAAACATCCATTTTATTTAGAACTATGTAACTTTAAATAAAAATGGATGTTTTTTCATATTACTTTGATTAGTTTTTAACTAAATATTTTAATAAGTAGACTCTATAAATTTTTTTCTATTTCATATAAAACCCTATCTCTATTTAGGGCATTTATGTATCTTATTTTAGTATTTTTGTCTTTGTTTTCAATCGCCTTATAATACATTGAGTGCGTGTTTGAGACTGTGTTTACAAAGATATATTCTTTGTTTTTTAATAAGGCTGTGTCAAAATTGTCAAAACCGGCATGTAAAAATACCCAGTTATTAAGGACTTCTTTCATAGAGTTTATCCATGATTCGGTCCCGCCTATACAGACTGCATTTAAGCTGTTTAATTTATTTATATCTACTTCATTGTGGTTTCCGACTGGCGGAATATTTACATGTTCAGATAAATTAAACATTAAATTTCTAAGTTCGACTAATTCTTCTTTTATATGAGGTTCATTTTTTACCTCTTCTTCAAGTTGTTTATTTTTATTTTCAAGAAGTCTCAGCTTTTCTTTTAACTTTTCGTTTTCTTTTTCTAACTCAGTTTTAGTCTTTTTATATTTTGCCTCTAAGTCTGATTTTTCTTGAGTTATTTTAGTGATCATTTCATCTTTTTCTTTTAATTCTTCTTTATCTATATCAGCTATATCTTTAAAATATAGGCGTTTTGCATCTTTATATGTTTCTAATATCCTTTTTAATTTTGTAGACGATATTATATATGAATACAATGCGTCGTAGTTAGACTCTTCTACTTTTCCGCCACATTTAACCCAGATATTGATTAATTCCTGAATTTCTTCACTAGTACTGTGTGGCTTATTATTTAGAAGAGGTATGATATTTAAACCTTCTAATTCATATACATAATCTAGTGCATAGGCAATTCTGTGGTAGTCGTTGATTTTTTCTGTGTCTAGCTTTCCATAGCCTTTTTGAAAATCTAACTCACGCAGACACTTGGTCATATTAGGGTATTTGTGACACAAATTAGATTCGACTTGTCTAAGTTGTTTTCGTGTAGATTTATCTATATTAGAATACTTAAATGAATTTTGTATTAGAGGATTCATCCTCAAATTGACCATCTCTTGAAATGCTCTAAAGAAAAAGTCATCTTCATCTATTTCCTTGCCTTCTTTTTGGGCTAGGATTATTGCTGCGGCATAATTGCCGAGAAATTCTTCTTCAGGCATTGAGTCGGGTTTTATAGGCAATTCATTTAATCTGACAATATCTCCACTATTTTTAATAAGTAGATTTGCCTTTTTATAAGTCATTCTAAGTATATAGTAAAATTCTTTTTCTCCCCCAGAAGTAATAATTCCAAGTGCTTTTTTAAAATACATCTCTTCTTCTAATAATCTAGAATTTGCTAGATTGTAATATGAACAGTTTATAGAAAAATTATTGTATTTTTCTTTATTAGAATTGTATACTTTATCTATATATTTATAAGCTTGCTTTGTAGCACAAAGTGAAGTACAGACAAAATAATTAAGCCTACATTCATAGCTGTTTTTAATATTGTCTTCTTTCAAAATACACCTCCATAATATATTTATACTATATAAAAGATACCATATATATAAATCTTAAAAAAGTGTTTTAATTAAAAAAACTTAATAAAGGGAATTTATAAAATTTTCAATAGATATAATTTAATATGGATAATTATAATTTTAATTGTATAATATACTTACAAGAGAAATTATTTTTTGGAGGATTTAAAGCAGCTATGAATATTACTATTTTTTTAGGAGCAGGAGCTTCAGCAGCAGAAAATTTACCTATACAAAACGAAATATTTTCGCAATATTTCAAATATATATTGCCAGAAAATAAAAATAAAAAGATGAATAGGGAATTAGTAAAATTTTTTAAAGACTTGTTTTTTATTGATGTAGAAAATAATGATGCAGAAAATATAAATTTTCCAACATTTGAAGAAGTATTGGGAATACTCGACTTGGCAGAACAAAGGGGAGAGGCATTTAAAAATTATAAATCAGAAAGCTATACTGACGAAAATACGAGTATATCGTATATAAGACAGTCTTTGATAATGCTTACTGCATCAGCTCTTAACAATGCCACAAGAGGAAGTAATAGTTATCACCAACTTCTTCTTGAAAACTTAATAAAAGAAGATTTATTAAAAGACACTACATTTATAAGTGTAAATTACGATATACATATAGATAATACAATAGCAAATTTATATGATGAAAATAAGTTTCCCGTTATGCTAAATTACGGCATTGATTTTTCAAATTTCAAAATAGATACAAACTCATGGCAAAGACCAAAAGATCCAATGGTAAACTTATATAAAATCCATGGCTCTCTAAATTGGCTTTACTGTCCAATATGTAATAGTATCACGATTACGCCATTTGAAGGTGGAGTAATGAGAATAATTGAAAATATAAATCAAGCGAAATGCCTAAATTGTGGAGAGGTAACCGTCCCAATAATTGTACCGCCGACTTATTTTAAAAATATGTCAAACGTATTTTTAAGCACAGTTTGGAACAAATCAGAAATGGCTATTAGAGATAGCGACGTCATTGTATTTTGTGGTTATTCATTTCCAGAGGCGGATATGCACATAAAATATCTATTAAAAAGAGTTCAGACGAGCAGAAAAAAAGACAATCTAAAAGTAATCGTAGTAAATAATCACAGCAAAAAGAGAAGATCCATAAGAGAAAAAGAAAAAAATAGATATAAAAGATTCTTAGGTAAAGATGTAATTTATACGACATATTCATTTGAAGAGTTTGCAGACAATCCCAAAAAAATAATAGATTTGGCAAAATAATTAGATTTAATAAGAAATAATAAACAAATTATTAACAAAGTAATAGATATTAGGGTGAAATAATATGTTTGGATTAGGGGTTATAATAAATAGCGTTACAATAGTTATGGCGAGTTTGGTCGCATTATTATTAAAAAGATTAATAGTAAAACTTGACAAAAATAATAGGGTCGAAAAAATAAGCGATACTATAATGTCTGGGTTGGCACTTTGCATAATATATATGGGAATAAGCGGTGCACTAGAATGTAAGCACGTCCTAATATGTATAGTGTCTATGGTTGTAGGAGGACTTATAGGGGAGCTAATTGATATAGATAAGGGTCTTAATGGACTTGGAGATAAGATAGAAACTAAATTAAATAAAGACAAAAAAGATGATTCGAGCGAGATGGTGTCGATATCACAAGGATTTGTATCTACTAGTTTACTGTTTTGTGTGGGGGCTATGGCAGTAGTCGGTTCATTAAACAGTGGACTGTTTGGAAATAACGACACATTATTTGCAAAATCAGCTTTAGATGGTGTTTCTGCGTTTTTATTCTCACTAACTATGGGGATAGGTGTACTTTTATCGGGGATAGCAGTTTTTATATACGAAGGGATTATAGCAAGTGGGGCATTTTTACTAAAGGGAATATTGTCAACTGCTGTAATAACAGAGATGAATGCTGTTGGGAGCTTGCTTATATTGGCACTTGGTATAAACATGCTATTAAAACAAGATATAAAAGTTGCAAACCTACTTCCAGCAATGTTTGTGCCGATAATATTTGGTCTATTGGGAGTAATATAGAATTTATACTGTAGTAGAAAAATAGGATTTTGTGTAGAATTTAGTCAACAACCATTAAAAGTTTTAGACAAATTTTGTATTTGAAAGGAAAATTAGTTATAAAATCAAATATAGTAATAGTGAGAAAAAATTGTAAACATTTTTACAAGGAGGTTATTGCTATGATCGTGTTTGATATAAACGGAGCAATGGTAAAGTTCGACGAAAAAAGAGATAATTACAATACTATACGAAAAACATTTTTAGAATATGCCCAAGATGCGAGTGAAGAATTTAAAAAGTACTGCAGTGAAAATTTGACTACACTTAGACGACTTAACGATAAATACTTAGTATTTGCCGAAAATTTAATAGACGATGCAGTAAAAAAAGGTGTAGAGATTTTAGTCAGTTACAATGTAATTGTCGTTGATTTTAATATTTTTAAAGAGAAATACTGCGAAAAATATTTCGACTTTAAGCTAATATATAATAATGCTATAAAAGAAAAGAGTTCTTTAAAAGATAAAAGAAATGTGTCTAAATTATTTGATATAAAGCCATTAGTAGATAAATTATCGAGAAGCTTGTATAGAGATTGCTTTAATATACACATGGCTGTCATAGATGCACTTTTAGAATATGGAGTAAAAGATGTGGAATCATATATAGATGGAGAGTCTATAAAACAAGCAAATGCGCTATTTAACAATTATAAAGACGGATTTATAAGCAAACCAGACAGCGCCAAAATAGTCCAAAAGATAATCATGGCAAATCCTTATAGAAAAGAAGTCTATGAGTATTTAGTAAAAGAAGATGGAGATTTTGGAGGAGAAATAGAAAGACTCACAAAATACCTAGGATACGATATAAGACCATATAAAGAATATCTGATGGATATGTATGTACAAGAACTTATTGATAATGACTCCAGAGATTTAGAGCTTTCAAAAGAAAAACTTCAAAAATACGCTAAATATATAGGGTGTGACAATGGAACACTCTATTTAACTAGAATAGATGCGATTTACACATTTGAAAACGTTTAAAAGCTAGCTTAGGCTAGCTTTTTTTTAGCGAAGTGAATTTTAAGCAACGGAATCTTTGATTCGTTGGCGCATGAACGAAGTGAATTTTTAGCAACGGAATCTTTGATTCGCCCGCGCATGAGCGAAGTGAATTTTAAGCAACGGACAAAGTCGCCTGCGCCATGAGCGCAGCGAATTTTGTTATTAAAATAACATAATACAAAACACAGTATTTATTTCCAATTTCCCAAAAAAAACACATTTTCAACTGAATTTATACTATTATATAGTTAGAAAGTTTAATTATAAAATTTATTATTAAAATGTTGTATAAAAATTATAATAATTATAAAAAAATATATTATTTATGATGATTATATTAAACATTTAAAATAAATTTAGACATAATAATTTTCTTTTTTAATTTTATATATTGGTGTAAAAACTAAAATCATATAAAATTAACTTAAAAAGGTTTGATTATTAACCTTATAATAATTTTTGTATAAAGACATACGAAAAGGTGTAGTTTAAATTTTTAAAGGGGGATTTTTATGTGCAATTTTGTTGAACAAAATAGGAAATTATTTGATGAATTAGATAATTTAATAAATTCATTAGAAGCAGCTGATGAGAGTGCATTGATATTTGTGCTTAAAGAGGCTCAAGGGATATTTGGTTATCTTCCAAAAGAAGTTCAACTCCATATAGCTGAAAAATTAGGAGTATCACCTTCTAAGGTATATGGTGTTGTTAGTTTTTATTCTTACTTCTCAACAAATCCAATTGGAGAATACAAGATAAGCGTCTGTCTTGGTACTGTCTGTTTCGTCAAAGGCTCAGATAAAGTAATGGCTGAATTTGAAAAACAATTAGGAATTAAAGCTGGTGAAACTACTGAAGATCTTAAATTTACACTTGAAGGTTTAAGATGTGTAGGTGCTTGTGGGCTTGCACCAGTTGTAGTTGTAAACGGAAAAGTTTACGGACAAGCAACTGTAGATGATGTTTCAAAAATACTAGATAATTATAGAAATTTAGAATTAAGCTGTTAGGGGGTACTTTTGATGAAAAAATTAAATACGATAGCAGAGTTAAAAGATGCTGTAAAAAAATATAAACCAATTCTCGATTTAAGAGAAAACCATACAGATGCTATACCAGATAAAAGAGATATACTAGTCTGTGGAGGTACGGGATGTACCTCTTCAGAGAGTTTACTTATTATAGAAAATCTAAAAGAAGAAATAAAAAAAGCAGGGCTTGAAGACCACGCAATGGTACATTTGACAGGATGTTTTGGATTTTGTGCAATGGGTCCAATCGTTAAAGTATATCCTGACAATGTATTTTACGTTCATGTAAAACCAGATGACGCAAAAGAAATAGTTGAAAGTCATATAGGTAGAAATGAAGTAGTAGAAAGATTATTATTTGAAGAACCTGCACTTGATTATAAAAAAGTTCAAAAACACGAAGATATGCAATTCTATAAAAAACAACTTCGTATTGCATTAAGAAACTGCGGTCATATAAACCCAGAAGACATCTCAGAATATATAGCAAACGACGGTTATTTAGCACTTGCTAAATGTCTAGAAGAAATGACTCCACAACAAGTAATAGACGAAATGAAAAAATCAGGCCTTAGAGGGCGTGGGGGAGCAGGATTCCCAACAGGATTAAAATGGGCAGCAGCTGCCGAAAACAAAAGATTAAACGGACATAAGTATATTGTCTGTAATGCAGACGAGGGCGACCCAGGTGCATTTATGGATAGATCACTTCTTGAAGGCGACCCACACAGCGTACTTGAGGCTATGGCGATTGCCGGATATGCAACAGACTCCGATATTGGATATATATACATAAGAGCAGAGTACCCACTAGCAATAGAGAGATTAAAAATAGCAATAGCCCAAGCAGAAGAGGCAGGCGTTTTGGGTGAGGATATATTGGGAAGTGGATTTAACTTCAAAATAGAATTAAAATACGGTGCTGGTGCATTTGTCTGTGGTGAAGGTACAGCACTTATCAAATCAATAGAAGGTAATCGTGGTGAGCCAATCGTAAATAAATACTTCCCGACTGAACATGGTCTATGGCAAGCTCCAACTACTGTAAACAACGTGGAAACGTTTGGCAACATACCTGCAATAATAAATAAAGGTGCTGAGTGGTTCTCATCATTCGGTACAGAAGATTCAAAAGGAACAAAAGTTTTCGCCTTAGGTGGAAAAGTAAACAACGTAGGTCTTGTTGAAGTACCGATGGGGACTACTTTAAGAGAAATCGTATACGAAATAGGTGGAGGAATACCAGGAGGAAAAGAATTTAAAGCTGTTCAAACTGGTGGTCCATCTGGGGGATGTATATCAGCAAAAGACCTAGACACTCCAATAGATTTCAAATCGCTAGCATCAATAGGCTCTATGATGGGTTCTGGTGGTATGTTAGTTTTAGACGAAACCGACTGTATGGTCGATATATCTAAATTCTTCTTAGAATTTACTGTTGATGAATCATGTGGAAAATGTACTCCATGTCGTATAGGAAATAGAAGATTGCTTGAAATATTAAATAAAATATGTAGAGGTAACGGTACAGAAGAGGACTTAGTTAATTTAAAATCATTAGCTACAATAATAAAAAATACTTCTTTATGTGGTCTTGGTAAATGTGCTCCAAACCCAGTACTTAGTACATTAAATTGTTTCTATGATGAATATTTAGCTCACGTTAAGGATAAAAAATGTCCAGCAGCTAAATGTAGCGCTATGTTAAACTTCGTAATAACTGACGATTGTATCGGATGTGGATTATGTAAGAAAAACTGTCCAGCAGAAGCAATCACTGGTGAAAAGAAACAAAAACACACAATCAATACTACTAAGTGCTTGAAATGCGGGGCTTGTATGGAAAAATGTAGAAAAGGCGCAATAATAAAAGAGTAATTCACAAATATCGCATATACCGAGTTTTTAAAGGAGGAATCTATTAATGAGTTTAATTAATTTAACTATAAATGGAAAAGCTGTTGCTGTTGAAGAGGGGACAAATATTTTAGAGGCGGCAAAAAAAGTAAATGTAAAAATACCTAACTTATGTTATTTACATATAGATGATATAGGATTTGACAATAGCTGTGCATCATGTCGTGTCTGTCTAGTAAATGCAGATGGAAGATTGGTGCCATCATGTGCAACACTAGCAAAAGAGGGAATGAAGGTACAAACTAATACACCTGAAATAATTGAATTTAGAAAAGGTGTAGTCGAACTTTTATTATCTGACCATCCACAAGACTGCTACACTTGCACAAAATGCGGAAATTGTGGACTTCAAGATATAGCAGTTCAACTTGGAATTAAGAAGATAAGATTTGAAGGTGAGAGATTAGAAAAATCTAAAGACTACAGCTCTTTTTCTATAATGAGAGACAACGACAAATGTATCTTGTGCAGAAGATGTGAGACAATGTGTAATAAAGTCCAAACTGTAGGAGTATTATCAGGAATTAATAGAGGATTTTCTACAGAAATCGGGACATTCTTTGAAACAGATTTAGCAAAAACTGAATGCACATTCTGTGGTCAATGTATAAATGTATGTCCAACAGGTGCATTACTTGAAAAAGACAACACAGACGAGGCGTGGAAGTTGATTGCACAAAAAGATAAACCAGTTATGGTCCAAATCGCCCCAGCTGTCAGAGTTGGTATAAGCGAGGAATTTGATTTAAGACCTGGTACAATATCTACTGGCAAAGTTGTAGCTGCACTTAAAGAATTGGGATTTGACTATGTATTTGATACAAACTTCGCAGCCGACCTTACAATAATGGAAGAAGCAAACGAATTTGTAAATAGACTTACAAAAGGTGGCGACTTGCCTATAATGACTTCATGTTGTCCAGCGTGGGTAAACTTCTGTGAAAATCAATATCCAGATTTGACTAAATATTTATCAACTTGTAGATCACCACAAAGTATGTTCTCACCAGTAGCTAGATATTATTTTGCAGACAAAGTTTTAGATAAAAAGCCTGATGAAGTAAGCGTTGTATCTATAATGCCTTGTGTAGCTAAAAAATACGAAGTAAAAAGAAAAGAATTGTCTCAAAACAACATATTAGATACTGATTTATCTCTTACTGTTAGAGAGCTTGCTAGAATGATAAAATCAGCAGGTATAGATTTGGAAAACTTAGACGAAGAAAACTTCGACAGTCCGCTTGGATATTCAACTGGTGCTGCTGATATATTCGGTGTTACAGGAGGTGTACTAGAAGCTGCACTTAGAACTGCATATACTTTTGTCACAAAAGAAGAATTAGCAGATGATGCTATAGAATTTAAAGCAGTGAGAGGGTTTGATGGAATAAAAGAGGCTACTATAAATGTAGCTGGTACAGATGTAAATGTTGTTGCTGCGTCTTCTTTAGGATGTGCTAGAAAATTGATGGACGATTTGAGAGATGATATAAAATCAGGAAGAAAACCTAAATACGACATAATAGAGATTATGGCTTGTCCTGGTGGATGTGTAAATGGTGGAGGACAACCGTTTACAAATGGCGACTACGAAAAAGTCAAAGCAAGAGGAGCAGGACTGTATACTATAGATAAAAATAAACCTCAACGTAAATCTCATGAAAATGAAGATATTAAAAAACTATATGATGAATTTTTAGGAGATATAGGAGGTCACAACGCTCATAAATATCTACACACACATTATTTTGATAAAAGCAAAATCTTTTCAAAAAAATTAAAGGATTTTAGCGAAGAGTGTCTAAATATATAAGTATATTAAAATATATTAAAAATAAAAATGCAAATAGTTTATAAAATCGTGGATGATATTAATTAGCCTTTAAGAAAATATAAACTTCTGCAAACTGTTGTTATTTTAAAGAAGAAGATGGTTTTTTAGCCATCTTCTTTGACATTTTTTACACTAGGGTTATTGTATACATTTATTTTTTTATTTCAATGAAAAGTTTAGATAAATGAAAATGATTAAAAAAGGCAATATTTTTTTTAACCTTATAAATGTTTGTTATTTCACCCAAATATCAGGCAAATATCACCTAAATATCAGTTCAAATTCTGTTATAAAATTAACATGTCATGCGGTTGCGATAAAATAAACGCCGTTTTGATTGAAAAATATGAAAAATGTAGCGCGTTAAAGTGCGAAAAGACAAAACACATGTAAAACTGCACAAAAACAGAGATGTAAAATAGTATAATTCTAACAAAGTGACTTCAAAACGGAAAAACTATATGACAACCGCTTGACATATTTGGACCACAATGCTATCATACAATCATCAAGAAAACGTCCAAGAGAGAACGTAAAAAATAGGAGGAAGAAAGAAAATGAAAAAACGTATTTCAATGGCAATTGCAGTGGCAACCGCAGCA
>NZ_CABQXJ010000091.1:0-11629 GCF_902468165.1 uncultured Intestinibacter sp. | reverse complement strand
ACAGCCATTTGAAAGAATCTTTAATAATGAATCTATAAAATACGATGTGTTTGAAAATAACTTTTACACTTACAAATTTAGGTATGCCGACAATACCCAACTTAGACTTTTATACCATTTTGTAAGAGATAAAGATAAAATTATCATCGAACTCCATCAATATGCAGTTAAAAGAAGAAATAATAAAAACTATATAGAAGTTTTTGAAAAATACGCTAAAAACTATAAAAAATAAAAGAGATAAATTTATAAAGGGGATAATATTATGAAATATAAACAATCTAGTATATTTTCAAATAATGAAAAAATAGACTGTAGAAATCTATGTCTTTATTTTAATTTTAAGGATGAAAAAACAGAAGATATAATAAAATTAATAAATTTAATAGATATAAATTTAATTCAAAAATTTGAAGATGACTTTGTATTTGATATACAGTTTAATGAAGAAGATATAACATGTAAAGCACTTCACAAAAAAATTAAAACAGTAGGAGAGGTCTTAAGCAAAAATATAAGCTTGATTTACGATGCTATATTAAAAACAGATAAAATTTCTACTAGATCGGAGTATAGAGAATTTGTAACAAGTAAAGTATTTATGCAAAATTGGGATTTAGAAGAATTAGAACTAAAATATGACTTAAATAATATAGACAGTATAAGAAATTACATAGAAAGCAACATAAATAATGAAGATATAAATTATATGTCAATGCCTACACCTCAAGATATAGGTCTTAATTTTAATTGTGAATATGTAAAACAAACAGACGAAAATTCAGATTTTGGATACTATGGCTCTCTTAGCTTCAATATAAGCGGACATATTCTCGATTATAAATTTGATGATTTTATAAATTACTTAAATCAATTTATAAAAGAATCTAGCAAAATATTAAAATCACTGTGTGCAAATATATTTATATCTGAAAAAAATCTTAAGCCTGACTACTATAATTTATTTGAAATGGAAAATATAAATGATATAAGTCAGTATGAAAACTCTGATGATTATATAAATAACAAGTTATACGGCTACTTAAACGGGGTAGAAGGTATCAATTTTATACCAAAAGCTTTATTTTCAAAAATAGATAAAAATTTATTAAAAGACGATATTTTTGAAATTAAAGAAGAGGCAAATGGAGTTTTCATAAATATAAATAAAGACTTAGATAAGGTAAATATATATGATAAGTATAAAGTTAGGGATATATTAAATTCAATTTTGATAAAGGGATATTCTGAACACGACTTAGTTCATTTTATGCAGTTTTTAGGTAGAGTACCTGTATATATGGATGAAATTATTTTAGTAGAATCATTAGAGGAAAAAATAAGACAAGATATTTACAATAAATACTTTGTTATAACTAAAAATCAAGAAATAGAAGATTTAAAATTAGATTCTGAAAAATTTAGATTACATAAATTTAACTGCGCTTAAATTTAAAAAATAAAAGCAATTTATATATCGAAAGTAATATAAAACTTAAAGATATATAAATTGCTTTTTTAATTCTAATTAATTATATATTATCTAATTTGTGTATAATGTATAATTTGAAAATATATTATAATTACTCTACTATAGTCATCTCTTCTTCATTAAATTCTATTAATTTTTGGACATAGACTTTATTTGCAAAAGCGCGAGTTACTGCAACTAATATTTTATTATGTATATTGTCATCTATTAATTTAGTTTGTTCATCTTTACTTTCATTTAAGAATGTACTTTTTAAAGAGTACTCTAATTCATTACAAAACATATTGTAAAACTCTTCTACTTCATAGTCTTGATTATTTATTATTTTAGATATTTCAGATATACTAAGGACTTTTTTTAATATAGAAATAATAATTAAATAAGCTACATGAAATTTTTTATATCTCTTTTTAAATGGTTTTTCTATAACATTTTGTTTTACATAATTATTTATCATAGATTTTGTAATTATATTTTCGTCATTTTCAGATGAAAATATAATTAATGAATTTTCTATAATATTTAAAACTTGATCCATATATAAATCTATATCTGGAAGTTCATTGAATCTAGGAAGATGAAATTCTAAAATTTCTTTTATGTAGTGAGAATCTTTAAAATCCAAATTTATCAGCTCCTTTTGTCATATATATTAATAACACTTTCAAATAGCTAAGTATTTATCTTAAAAGTTTATCACGTAGTACAAAAATAATCAATAATAACAAATAATAGATTATATAATATTAAATACTACATCAAATAATATCCATTATAAAAAATACTTGACTTGGTAAAGATAAAGATATAATATAGTATTAAATACTACATAATAAAATATATGATATGAAAATTAAAATTAAAATAAATTTATGAAAGAAAGGTATGATAGATATGAAGAAAATAACTATTTGGGGGGATTCTGTACTTAAAGGAGTAGTATTAGAAGAAGGTAGAGATAGATATTCTTTATTAAAAGATAGTAGTATAGAACTTACTAAAAAAGAATTAGGACTTACAATAAAAAATAATTCTAAATTTGGGCTTACAGTTACAAAAGCTATGAGACTTATGGATAAAAGTTTATCTAAAGGCGATTTACCTAATTATGCATTAGTAGAATTAGGTGGAAATGACTGTGATTATAATTGGAAAGAAATATCTGAAAATCCAGATGGAGAATATCTGCCAAATACACCATTACCTAAATTTATAGAAAGTATCAATACTATTATAGAAAAATTTAGAGCTAATGGAATAGAACCCATACTTACAAATTTACCGCCACTTTCTTCACAAAAATATTTTGATTGGTTTGCCAAAAATGGTTTAAATACAGATAATATAAAGAAGTGGATGGGAAATATAGATAGAATATACAAACACCAAGAAACTTATTCCCTTGCGCTTATGGATATTGCAAATAAGCAAAAATGCGATCTAATAGATATACGTACACCGATAATATTAGAACAAAATGTAGATGATTATATTTGTGAAGATGGTATACATCCAAACGAAAAAGCACATAAGCTAATGGCAAATACATTTATAAATTATATAAATAAAAAGATGGCATATCCATCTTAATTATATAAAATTGTAAAAGAAGAAATAAAAATATCCAACTTAAAATAAATTAAAATTTAATAAATCTTAATAAATAAAAGAGTATAACAGTAGGTAAAATCTGTTATACTCTTTTGTATAGGAAAAATTGTTTATAGGGAGATTTTTAAATGAAAATTGAAATTTTTAAAAATGAAAAAGCAAAGGTCGAGCAGGACTTAAAGTCGATCAAAAGAAAAAGTGATTTGATAAGTTGGATAAGAGTAGCATTATTTATATTAATGGTCGTATTTTTAACTTATGGATATTTTAATAAAAATAATAAATTTTATCTTTTAGTATTAATATCTGCTTTAGTATTTTTAATTCTTGTAAAATACCACAGCAATATAGAAGCTGATGTAAAATACAAACAAAGTAAAATACAAGTATACAATAAATATATAAAAAGGTTAAATGGGACTTGGTACGATTTTAAAGACAAAGGAAGTGAATATCTAGATGAGAATATGCCTTATTTAAAAGATTTAGACATATTTGGAGAAGGATCACTTTATCAATATATTTGTAGTGCAAATACTCTATATGGTAAAAAGTCTTTAGTAAATCATTTAAAACAAACTAAATACAACTTAGAAGACATAATAAAGTATCAAGATGCAGTAAAAGAATTATCATCTATGAAAGAGTTTTCTAATGAAATAGAGACGCTTTCATATTTAATAAAACAAAATAAAAAGAAAAATATAAATAAAGAAATCAAAAAGTTTATCGAAGTATGTGAAGAGAAGACACAAAGTCAATCTAAAATAAAGAAAATTCTTATGATAGTATTGCCGGCAATATTTATAGCATTAGCAGTATTATCTTTAATAGGAATAAATCCTATATATGAAAATTTATTAAAATCAGTACTAGTTATAAACTTGATTTTAGCATTTGCCAATATGGCTAAAAGCACAGCTATACTATCACCAATAGGAGATTTTTATAAAAACATAAAAGTATACGATAATCTTTTTAAAGAAATAGAAAAGACATCTTTTGAAAGTAAATACTTAAATGAATTGAAAGAAACCTTAAATAAAGATGGCGGCAGTATAAATGCAGTAAAATCACTAAAAAAAATAGGCTCATATATAGAGTTAAGACAAAATTTCTTGGGAAATATAATTTTAAATGGGATATTTTTATGGGACTTTAACTGTATAGATATGTTCGATAAATGGAAAAAATCTTACGGAAAGAATATGAGAAGCTATTTAGAAGTAGTAGGTGAATTTGAAGCACTTATAAGTCTAGCATCTATAACATATATAAGAGATGACTATACTTTTGCCAATATAAATGAATGCAAAAATGAAAAGCCTAATATAGATTTTAAAAATTTAAAACATCCTCTTATAAAAATTGAAGATGCAGTAGGAAATAGCATAGACTTAAAAGGTCAGACATGTGTAATAACAGGTTCTAATATGTCAGGTAAGACTACATTTTTAAGAAGCATAGGTATAAACTTAGTTTTAGCATATGCGGGAGGTCCTGTACTCGCATCTAGCTTCGATACATCTATTATGAAAATACTTACATCTATAAGAGTCGAGGACAATGTAAACAAAGGAATTTCTACTTTTTATGCTGAACTTTTAAGAATAAAAGAAATGACAGAGTACAACAAACATAAAAGACCTATGATATGCTTGATAGATGAGATATTTAAAGGTACAAATTCAGCAGATAGAATAATCTGTGCTACTGAATCTATTAAAAAATTATCTCAGCCATGGAGTATAACATTAGTCTCAACTCACGACTTTGAGCTTTGTAATTTAGAAAGTGATAAAAGTATAAATGCTGTAAATTATCATTTTGCTGAGTATTATCAAAACAACGAAATTAAATTTGATTATAATATACAAGAGGGAAGATGTGTTACAACAAATGCAAAAGTTCTTCTTAAGATGGTAGGAATAGTTGATGAGATAAAGTAACTCATAAATTACAGAATAATATCTAAAAACATGATAGATTAAAATATATAAATACAAAATATATATAAACATAAAAATAAAGTGATAGTTAAATCTATCACTTTATTATTTATCATCATTTATGTATTCTAAAATATCGCCAGGCTGGCATTCTAAAACTTCACAAATTTTATCTAGTGTCGTAAAACGAATTGCTTTTGCTTTGCCGTTTTTTAAAATCGAAATATTGGCCATAGTTATACCGACTTTTTCAGAAAGCTCTGTTACGCTCATTTTCTTTTTTGCCAAGACGACATCTAAATTAATTCTTATCATAAGATCACCTCTATATTTTACACAATTTATATTGTAAGATCATTTTCATCTTTTAAATCACAAGCCTTTTGTACAAGATGTGCAAGTACAGCTGTAAATACTGAAATACACATAGATATAAATATCACAAATAATATTATAATTAAAATACTTAAATGTAGCAAATTAAAATATAATAAAATAAGAGCGCCTACAAAATATAAAAAGCATTCACATAGAGCGTATCTTCTAATTCTATTTAAAGAATCTATGTTTTTCTTAGAAAAAGAATTATCTTTATTTATTTCATTTGAAATTTTCCAGCCTTCAAATAACGCTGCATAAAAAGGAATTATTGTAATCCATATAAATATTATAAATGGATAGTATAATGGGAGAAATTGTGGAGTTGATATAGATATATCGCTTGCTAATTTTGGCACAATTACAAATCCACAAATCGCAAGAATTATACAAGTTAATCCTATAAATAATTTTAATGATTTTGCCAATTCATTTTGTTTCATAATAACCTCCAAAATAATTTTTATTTTGTTATAAAATAATAATAACAGAGAAAGAAAAAGTAGTCAATTGTTACTTATCGTTTAACGATAAAAAAATATTGTTTTTTAATATGTAAGGTATTTTGTATAATTGCGAAAAAAGTTGAAAAAACTTGTTTTATGTAGTTTGTTTTGTATACAGAAAAAATATATTGTGATATAATTAGCTAAATAGTTTTAAATAAATAAATGAGGTGACAGACTTGAAAGAATTACAAGAGAAAATACTTAACGAGGGGACTGCTGTAAACGAAACTGTACTGAAAGTTGATGGATTCTTAAATCATCAAGTAGATCCAGTTCTTATGCACAAAATAGGAGAAGATTTTGCAAATTACTTTAAAGATAGAGGAATAACAAAAGTCTTTACTATAGAAAGTTCAGGAATAGCACCGGCTGTTATGGCAGCTATAAAACTAGGTGTGCCAATGGTAATACTAAAGAAACAACAATCTAAAATATTAAACGGAGAAGTTTATCAAACTAAAGTAACATCATTTACAAAGGGGACTAGTTATGAACTTACTTTATCTAAAAAGTACATAGATAAAGATGATAAGATATTATTAATCGACGACTTCTTAGCTAACGGAGAGGCAGCACAAGGTGGAGTTAGATTAATAGAAGAGGCTGGAGCTACTATAGAAGGGATAGGAATAGTTATAGAAAAATCATTCCAACCTGGACGTAAAAAACTTGAAGACAGGGGATTCGATGTATATTCTCTTGCAAGAATATCAAGACTTGCTGAAGGTGTTATTGAATTTGTAGAAGAAATATAAAACAAGAGGGCTGTTCATTTTGAATAGTCCTTTATGATGTTGAAATATATTAATAACGAAAAAGTAAATTTTTATTATATAAGGGAGTGCTACTATGGAATATTGGGATATATATGACAAAGATGGTAATTTTACAGGGAGAAAAAAAGGTAAATACGAAAAATGGGATAAAGATGAATATCATCTAGCTACAGAAGTTTGGGTTATAAATTCTAAAAAACAAATTTTAATTCAACAAAGATCAGAAAAATGTCAGCTACTTCCTGGGATATGGGCTCTTACAACTGGAAGGGTAGTATCTGGTGAGACAACAAGACAAGGCTGTATAAGAGAATTAAAAGAAGAATTAGGCATTGAAGCTAAGGAAGAAGAATGTAATTTAGTAAAGTCATTATTAAAAAATAGACTAGGGATGATTTGGGATATATATTTTTTAAGAAAAGATGTAGAACTTGAAGATGTAACTCTTCAAAAGGAAGAAGTCTCTACAGTTAAGCTAGTAAACACTGATGAATTTAGAGATATGCTAAAAGAAGGAATTATGTGTGAGTACAGCGAAGTATATGAATTGTTAGACATTATAGATGAATTAGACTAATAATTTACTTAGAATTAAAAAAGGAGCTATAAATTAGCTCCAATTTTATATAAATTTAATAGTTATTTATTTTTCTGTCTATATTAGATATTATAAATGAAACAAAAGAGAAAATAAGTAAAACAACAAATACACTCTTCATACCATAGACAAAACTGCCATATACTATATCTTTTACTTTATAACCTGCTAATTTGCTCATTTGATGATAAAGAATTGATGTAGAGATTGATGTACCAGATGCCATACCTAAATTTCTTATAAGAGAGTTTATACTACCTGTTATTCCGAGATCTTTTGCTGGGACTGTACTCATAACAAGTGTTGTATTAGGTGAATTAAACGTACCACTTGCAAATCCAAAAATAAAAAGTGAACTAACTAAAAATAATCTAGATGTATTTTCATTAAATTGAATCATTAAAAACATAGAACATATTATAATAAAAATACCTGTGAGAGTGACTTTTTTTGGCCCAATTTTATCAGATAAGTATCCGCTTAAAGGGGCGATAAAAAACATCACAAGAGGATTTACTAATATAATTGCTGATATTTCTGCTTGCGAATAATTTAATATATCTGTCAGATAAAACGGTATAATTAAATTTATTGAACTAGATATAAAATAAAAAATAAAAGCACAAACTAAATTAAGACAAAGCGACTTAATTTTAAAAAGACTTGTATTTAACATAGGTTCTTCTAATTTATTTTCAAATCTTATAAATAAAAACAACAATATAAATACTACTAAAAATCCTAGACCTACATATAAATTGTTAAATCCAAAATCCTGACTTAATAAAAGCGATGAAAATAATATAAATATACATACAAAAAATATAAAAGCACCAGATTTATCTAGTTTTATATCAGATGTAGAATTTCTTCCTGGTAAGGTTTTATATCCGACTATAAATGCTATTATTCCTATAGGGATATTTATTAAAAATATAAAATGCCAGCTTAAATAAGTTGTGATAAACCCACCAAGTGCAGGACCTAAGATAGAGCCTAATGCAACAGCAGAACCAGACATTCCAAGAGCTCGCCCTCTTTCGTTGGGAGGAAATACAATAGCAGTAAGCCCTTGATTATTTGCCATAACAATTGATGCGCCAACTCCTTGTATAATTCTAGATATTATCAATACTACTATATTAGGTGATATACTGCATAAAAAAGAGCCAAATATAAATACAATTATTCCATATAAAAAAACTCGACCTTTTCCTTTTAAATCACCAAGTTTTCCAAAAATTATAATCGTAGTTGCAATAGTTACTATATATGATGAGACTATTAAACTTGAAAGAGATAAGTTTATGCCGAGATCTTTTTTAATAGATGGCAAAACTACATTTACAATACTTGCATCGAGAGAACCCATAAAAGGGACAACTATCAATACAAATTGAATAATCCATCTATTTTTATATATTGTTTCTTCATCAAAATTAAAGTTTTTCAAGGTATGCACCCCCTTTATATTATACGGGATTAAGAAAATTATAGTACTAAAGGATTTGGAAAGTCAAATACAGCAATAAATAATTTACATATTATGGAATATAGTGTAAAATAATATTATTTATGATGAGGAGAAAATATGATATATAAACTAATAATAGAATTTACTTTAGACAAAAAACAAAAAATAGATTATAATATAGGATCGGTTTTACAAGGAATAATGATGACCTTTTTAGATAGAGATTATGGCGATGAACTTCATAAACAGTCACTAAGACCTTATAGTCAATATTTTGAATCTGAAAGTGGCAAATACTACTGGATAATAAATACACTTACAGAAGAGGCAAAAGAAAAGATAATAGATAAAATTTTAATATCAAATAGAAGAAGTTTAGATTTGATTTATAGAAAAAGTAAACTAAATATAGAAAAATTTGATCTTATAAAAGGAATTATTACAAAGGATTATGAAAGAAAAGACGTAATAGTTAATTTCAAAACTCCCACAAGCTTTAAAAAAACATCTGGAGGATATGAAATATTTCCAAGTGTAAAACATATATTCAATAGTCTTATAAATAAATATGAACAATTTGGAGATGGTTTTAACGAAATCACTAATAATAAAAATTCTTTATTGGAAAATATAATAAAAAATGTAGAGATAACAGGATATGAGTTGAAGACAGAAAAATTTGGGGTTAAAGGAAGTTACATACCAGGATTTATAGGGAAAATAAATTTTAAAATAAAAGGAAATAAAGAGTTTACAAACACAATATTAAAACTCCTACAATTTGGTGAATATAGTGGTGTAGGTTTGAAATCAACTATGGGTATGGGTGCTATAAGTATATTATAATTGCAGAAAATCGACTATTTAGAAGGAATTTTAAATAAAATGTAGAATATTATAAGAATACAAACAAAATTAAAATAAGTCACTTCAAAAATATTTAAATATAGACTGTCAAAGTCATAACTACTTTTATTAAGGGAGTAATATTTTCTAAATTATAAAAATAGGTAAATTATTAATAAGGGGGTAATATACATGATACTAGAGAAAAATCCAACACAGACGGATGTTGAAGATGTATCAGAGGGTTCAAAAGAAATTTATTCAAATCAATCTGCCAACCTAGATGATTCCATGAAAATTTATTTAAAAGAAATTGGGAAGATACCATTATTGACTAAGCAAGAGGAGTTAGAAATAGCTAAAAGAATTTCTGAGGGGGATGAAGAGGCAAAACAAATATTAATAGAGTCAAATCTTAGATTAGTTGTGAGTATAGCGAGAAAATATGCGAGAAAAGAAATGCCTATATTGGATTTAATTCAAGAGGGAACGTTAGGACTTATAAAAGCGGCTGAAAAATTTGATTATACAAAAGGATTTAAATTTAGCACCTATGCTACATGGTGGATTAGACAATCAGTTACAAGAGCAATAGCAGATCAAGGTAGAACTATTCGAGTTCCAGTTCATATGATAGAAAAAATCAATAAAGTATCGAGTGTATCATCATCTCTTTCAAAAAAATTAGGACGAGAACCAAGACCAGAAGAAATATCAAAAGAAATGAATATGCCCCTAAAAAAAGTAATACAAGTTTTGAGAATATCTCAAAAAACGCAGTCAATAGACTCTACAATAGGACAAGAAGATGATACAGAGTTAGAAGAGATAATCGCTGACAAAAAAACACAATCTCCAGAAGAAATCGTCACAACTTCAATGCTTTCAGAACAAATTGAAGAAGTACTAGAGACATTGAGTGATAGAGAAAAAGGAATATTATCGCTTAGATATGGATTAAAAGATGGAGAAAAGAAAACACTAGAAGAAGTAGGAAAGGCTTTTAATGTAACGAGAGAAAGAGCAAGACAAATTGAAAATAGAGCACTTAGAAAATTAGCGCATCCAAGTCGTGCAAATAAGTTAATAGATTATTATTATGATATATGCTAGAAAACACCATAAGTTTTAAACTTGTGGTGATTTTTATGAAAATAAAATATTTATAATATAAGCATATTTTAAAAATAAAAATCGTTACCTAAGCAAAAGACTTAAGTAACGATTTTTTATTTATTATCATATAAAAAAGCTGGGACAGAGTTATAGATATGTTTATCTCCAACTACTAAAAGCAAGTCGCCAGCTAAGAATTCTATATATGGACCAGGAGATATTATAAGTTCTTCGCCTCTTTTTACAGCAACAATTGTTGCACCTGTATTTTGCCAAAACTTAGTTTCGCCTGCTGTTTTACCTATGTATTTACAATCTTCTTCAATAGTAAATTGAACTGGAACTAATGGATTTATAATTTCTAGTCTGTTTGAATAGTCGATTATTTTGTTTAATGTTTCGACAATTTCATTTTCTAATTTAGATTTTTCTCCAAGCAATTTATATAAACTACTTTTGTAAGATGAAATATTAGTGATATCTTGATATTTTTTGATAAATGATAGAGCATTTTTAGAAGATAAGACAATAACGCCTTTTCCTTTAACGCTTTCAACGATTTTAATATCTTCTAGAAGTTTTATTGCACGTCTAATAGTTTCTGGAGAAACATTGTATTTTCCAGCTAAAACAGAACGACCATATAATGTACTTCCTTCAACTATACTACCTGTATAAATTTTATTAGCTAAATCTAATGCAATTTTTTGATAAATAGGCATAGTATAATTATCTTGCATATTATAACCTCCTTTAATAGTGATTTCAAATAACCTTTATTACTATTTTATAACTATTAGATTAATATGCAATACAAAAAAATAAAAAATTTAAATTATTTTTTCGATAAGATAAATTATATTTATTTATACTTTATATT
>NZ_CABQXJ010000090.1:0-11763 GCF_902468165.1 uncultured Intestinibacter sp. | reverse complement strand
TAAAATATTATTAGTAAAATATTTAACTATCGTGATACATGTAGGATCCTTAACTGCTAATTAATATAAAAAAATAAAATAAATAAAGAAAATAGGATATATATTGTATTCAAATAAATAAACTTTTAAATATCATAAGCATAGATATTGCAAAAAGTATAAATAATATATTTATAAAAATCAAAAAGTATGTTACAATTAATTTTTAATATTATGAAACGAGAATAAAATAAGGAGGAAAAATAATGAAAAATAACGTTACAATAAAAGACGTTGCAAAATTAGCTGGAGTTTCAATATCTACAGTTTCAAGAGTAATAAATGACTCAAAGCCAGTTACGGATGAAGTTAAACAAAGAGTCTTAGATGTAATAAAAGAAACAGGATATGTTCCAAATCCTCTTGCAAGAAGTTTAGTTACTAAGAAAAGTAAGTTATTAGGTGTTATAGTACCAGAAGTATCAGATTCATTCGTAAATGAAATTGTAAATGGTATAGAATGCGTTACAAAAATGTACGGATATGATATATTATTAGCAAATACATATTCTGAGAAAAAGCAAGAGTTAAAGAGTATAGATTTATTAAGAGCAAAACAAGTTGAAGGGATAGTTATGATTTCATGGACGTTAGATGAAGACCATATACAATCAATCAACAATAGTGGTATACCTGCAACTTATATAAGTAAAACAGCTCAAACTTTCGATGTATATACAGTAAGTACTAACAATGAAGATGCTACTTATGATATGACAAAATATCTAATAGATAAAGGACATAAAGATATAGCTCTTATAATGACTAGTGAAGCTGATACTATACTTGAAACAGAAAGAAGAAGAGGATACGAAAGAGCATTAACTGATAATAATATAAATGTAAATCCAGATATAATAAAATATGGAAATACTGATCATGATAGCGGATATAGAGTAATGTCAGACTTATTAGAAGAAGGTATAAAACCTGATGCAGTATTTGTGACAGGTGATGAGGCTGCTATAGGAGCTATAAATGCTATCTTTGATAAAGGTTATAATGTTCCAGAAGATATTTCTGTAGCAGGATTCAACAATACTAAGCTTTCTAAAATGTATCGTCCAAAATTAACTACAGTAGGTCAACCACTTTATGATATGGGAGCTGTAGCTATGAGAATGGTAATAAAAATGATAAATGATGAACCACTTGAAGAAAAGAAATTCGTTTTACCATATGAGATAATTGAAAGAGAAAGTGTAATCGAAAAAAAATAAAAAAAGAAAATCCAACAGGCTTAAACTGGTGAATTTTAATTTTTTAAAATAACGGCATAATTTACAGCAATGTAACTTATGCCGTTTTTTAATTATAAGGAAATTATATCCATCTTAATAATGTATGAGATGAGAATCGCTCTCACTATGTGATATAATTGGCAAGGGTTTATGCAAGGTAAAAAAGACGGATGCAAAGAATGGCCTATAGAAGGTGAGTCATTGTTTTCTTATAGGGGTGAAGCATTGCCTTATATGCCTTTTGCTTACAAACATCCTGATTATTGGAAACTTATAAAATCAGAAAGTAAACGAACTGGAGATATGATTAATTCATGGAAATTATTTGATGATTCGGAAAAAGTTCATCCACTTAAGGAAGAAGAAATGATTAAGGTTGAAAATATAAAGGGAGATCTTGTGCTTATAGGAGCATCTGATGATGTTTTGTGGGACACTGTTAGGTATATCAGACGTATGGAAGAAAGGCTAAAAAATACAAATCATGAGTGTAATGTTATAGTTGCAACTTATGAGCATGGTACACATTTTATATTTCCAGAAAGCATGCTTAAAAAAATGATTCCGGTCTTTTCTGGCATATTTGTCAAATTAGCATTTAAAGAAGCGAGAAAGTATCCTGATGAGTGTAAAAAAACACGCATAGATATCGACAAAAAAGTCAGAAAAGCAATCGAAAAATGGAAAGAAAGATAAATACATAAAATAAAAAATTAATAGGCAATAGCTCTTTTTAAATAGATTATGATTTTTTAAAAAGAAGAAATACTTTTTAATTTTTCCTTTTTATATTTAGTAGGCGACAAATCCATAACTCTTTTAAATATTTCTGTGTAATAACTGGCGTTTGAAAAGCCGACATTTTCTGAGATTTCGGTGATATTTAAATTATCGCTTAAAAGAAGAGGTATACTTTTTTTAATACGATAATTTAAAAGGTATTCAAAAGGAGTTTGTTTGGTCGCCTTTTTGAAAAATCTGCAGCACTCGCTTTTACTTATATTGCATGATTCTGAAATATCATAAAGTGTTATTTTGTTTTGATAATTGCTATGTATAAAGTTGAGTATTTTAGAAAGTCTTATAATATCGTTTGAATTAAAGATTTGTTCATCTTGTAAAATAGAGCTGACCTCATTAAAAAATAATGACCACATTTCACATATTTTGCTTTTGATTAATAATTCATAACAAGATTTCTTTTCATAAAATATATTACTTGCTTGAAGTATTATAGATATAATATTTTGGTGAATTTTATTTTTAGAATCTAAGAAAAATGCCGGACATTGAGTAGAATTTTCAATTATATCAATATACTTAGTTTTTATTATACTTTCTTCATGGCCAAAAATAAAATTTGGTCTAAACATAAGTGCCAAAAATGCACAGTCTTTATTATTATAGCCTTTAGCAGTATGCAATGTATGAGAATTTATAAATAATCCATCTCCCTTTTTCATATTGTATATCTTGTCATTAACTCTATACTCCATAGAGCCTTCTAAAATTATAGAAAAAGTCATTTCATAATGCCAGTGATAATCTAAAAATCCATATTCATAAGCAAATAAGGTATTATAATCGAAATCAATAGGAAAAGTATAATCACCATACTGTTTCTTTTCTAATAGATTGTTTGCAACAATTATTTTTCTCTTCATAACAATCCCTCCTAAAATATAATGAACTTTTAGCGCAATATAGTTATAGAAATTGATAAAATCCTTATAGATATAATTTATATTATTAATTATACTTATAACATAACACCCTAGCAAGTCACGTAAAGAATAATTCAAATGTCAGAAATTTTCAGCCTAAAATTAATATTTGTTTAGTAAATCTATAAAAAATCTATAAAATTTTCATTGTATAAAATAAAAATTAAGGAGGTCTTAAATATGAGCATAATTAAATTGGACGGATATAATTTATCTTTAGAAGATTTAATTAAAGTCAGTAGATTTAATCACAAAGTTGAGCTTACAGAAAATGCAGTTGAAAGAATAAAAAAATCGAGAGCCATAGTTGATGACTTAGTAGAAAACGAAAAAGTCTCTTATGGTATAACAACTGGATTTGGAAAATTTTCAGATGTAGTCATATCTAAGAAAGATACTCATAAACTTCAAATCAATTTAATAAGAAGTCATGCATGTGGTGTTGGAAATCCTCTTTCAGAAGAAATCGTAAGAGCTATGATGTTGCTTAGAATAAATGCATTATCAAAAGGATATTCAGGTATAAGACTTGAGACACTACAAATTTTAATAGATATGTTAAATAAAGGTGTTCATCCAATAGTACCAGAAAAAGGCTCTCTTGGTTCTTCTGGAGATTTGGCTCCACTTTCTCATATGGTTCTAACTATGATAGGAGAAGGAGAGGCTATATATAAAGGTGAAAAAATGTCTTCTAAAGATGCACTTGAAAAGGCAGGTATAAAACCTTTAGAGTATTTATCTTCAAAAGAAGGACTTAGTTTAAATAATGGAACTCAATGCATGACAGCAATTGGGGCAATAACTGCCTATGATGCTATAAACTTAATGAAAACTGCAGATATAGCACTTGGCCTTACTATGGAAGGTTTAAATGGTATAACTTGTGCTATGGATGAAAGAGTAAATTTAGTAAGACCTCATAAGGGACAGTTTAATACAGCAAAGAATGTTTTGGAAATATTACAAGGAAGTGAAATGACTACAGAACAAGGCGACCTTCGTGTACAAGATTCATATACTTTAAGATGTTCGCCACAAGTTCATGGAGGATGTAAAGATGCTCTTGATTATGTAATTAAAAAAGTTGAAATAGAAATGAACTCTGTAACAGACAATCCTATAATATTTCCTGGTGAAAATCAAAAAATTATATCTGGAGGTAACTTCCACGGAGAACCTATGGCACTTGCCTTTGACTTTTTGGGAATAGCTTTATCAGAAATTGCTAATATATCAGAAAGACGACTTGAAAAGATGGTAAATCCAGCACTTAGTCACGGTCTTCCTGCGTTTTTAGTTAACGAAGGCGGAGTTAACTCAGGATTTATGATAGTTCAATATAGTGCAGCATCATTAGTATCTGAAAATAAGGTACTTTCTCATCCAGCAAGTGTAGATTCAATACCATCTTCAGCAAATCAAGAAGATCATGTTTCTATGGGGACTATAGCATCGAGACACGCTAGAGATATATTAGATAATGCTAGAAAAGTATTAGCTATGGAAATACTAGCATCAGCACAAGCTATAGACTTAAGAGGAAAGAAAAAACTAGGAAAAGGCACAGAAGAAGCATATAAAATTATAAGAGAGAGAACGCCTTTTGTAGATAAAGATAGAATAATGTATAAAGATATAAATATTTGTGAAGATATTATAAAAGAAAATTTATTAGTAAAAGCAGTAGAAAAAGCTATAGGAAAAAAATTATTAGTAGGTGAAGAAATAGTTAGCGATTTAAAACTTTAATTTACACAGGAAAATTTAAGGGGGAATTTAAATTGAATAATTTAAATATAAGAAATGAAGAGATAAATAAAGCTTTAACTATCAAACTCGACAAAATTCCAGATAAAATTCCAGCATTTCAAGAACATATAAGAAGAGCACCTAAACGTGAATCAAAATTGACAAATTCAGATATAAAACTAGCATTAAAAAACGCTTTAAGATACATACCACAACAATATCACGAACAATTAGCACCCGAATTTTTAGATGAATTATTAACATATGGACGAATTTATGGATATAGATTTAGACCAGAAGGAAAAATATATGGAAAACCAATAGATGAATATAAAGGAAAATGTATAGAAGGTAAGGCATTTCAAGTTATGATAGATAACAATCTCGACTTTGATGTAGCGCTTTATCCTTATGAATTAGTTACATACGGAGAGACTGGACAAGTATTTCAAAATTGGATGCAATATCAACTTACAAAAAAATATTTAGAAGAACTTACTCAAGATCAAACTTTAGTGCTACATTCTGGTCATCCAGTAGGGCTTTTTAAATCTAAACCAGATGCACCAAGAGTAATTCTCACAAACTCTCTAATGATAGGTATGTTTGACAATCAAGAAGAGTGGAAAAGGGCAGTTGCAATTGGTGTTGCAAATTACGGTCAAATGACGGCTGGCGGTTGGATGTATATAGGTCCACAGGGAATAGTTCATGGTACATATTCAACAATATTAAATGCAGGTAGATTAAAACTTGGTATACCTAAAGATAAAAACTTAAAAGGAAAATTATTTGTAACTTCAGGTCTTGGCGGGATGAGTGGAGCCCAAGGTAAGGCAGTAGAAATTGCTGGTGGAGTTGGAGTAATAGCGGAAGTAGATTCATCGAGAATAGAAACTAGATATACCCAAGGGTGGATTAGCAAGGTTACACAAAGTCCAAAAGAAGCATTCGACTTAGCAAAAGTAGAAATTGAAAAAGGGGAAGCCTGCGCTATAGCATTTCATGGGAATATAGTAGATTTACTTCAATACGCAGTAGATAATGATATACATATTGATTTACTGTCAGACCAAACTTCTTGCCATGCACCTTATGATGGAGGATATTGTCCACAAGGAATCACTTTTGAAGAAAGAACAGAACTTTTGGCAAATGACAAAGAAAAATTTATAGAATTAGTAGATAAAACTTTATTAAAACATTTTGAATTAATAAAAATATTACACGACAAAGGCGTTTACTTCTTTGACTATGGAAATAGTTTTATGAAGGCTGTATATGATGCAGGTGGAAAAGAAATATCTAAAAATAAAATAGATGAAAAAGATGGATTTATATTCCCATCTTATGTTGAAGATATATTAGGACCTCAATTATTCGACTTTGGTTATGGACCATTTAGATGGGTTTGTTTAAGTGGAAAACGTGAAGACTTAATAAAAACTGACCATGCTGCAATGGAATGTATAGACCCAGATAGGAGATATCAAGATAGAGACAACTGGATATGGATTAGAGATGCAGAAAAGAATAACTTGGTAGTAGGAACACAGGCGAGAATACTATACCAAGATGCAATTGGAAGAACTAAAATAGCACTTAAATTCAACGATATGGTAAGACGTGGCGAAATTGGACCAGTTATGATGGGAAGAGATCACCATGATGTATCTGGAACAGATTCACCATTTAGAGAAACTTCAAACATAAAAGATGGAAGCAATATAATGGCAGATATGGCGACTCACTGCTTTGCTGGAAACTGTGCAAGAGGAATGAGTTTAGTAGCTCTTCATAATGGTGGAGGAGTTGGAATAGGAAAATCAATCAATGGTGGATTTGGTATGGTTCTAGATGGTTCACAAAGAGTTGATGACATACTTAGAACTGCTATGCCATGGGATGTTATGAGTGGCGTTGCAAGACGTGCTTGGGCTAGAAATGACAACTCAATCGACACTGTAATAGAATACAACAAAATGTGCGAAGGAAAAGATCATATAACACTACCGTTTTTAGTTGATGATGATTTAATTGAAAAAACAGTTGGAGATAAAAAGTTTTTTTAAATAAGACTTAAGTAAGTTAAATATATTATGTATAAAAATATTATCCTAGCTCAATAATACGATTTTTTGGGGCTAGGAATTTATATACAAGGAGGATAAGATTGTGGCTATAGTTCAATGTGTACCAAATTTTAGTGAAGGCAGGGATTTAGATAAGATAGAGAAAATAATTAATCCTTTAATAGGAAAAGAAGGCGTAAAACTATTAAATTATGAAGCTGATAAAAATTACAATAGATTAGTAGTTACGATAATAGGAGAGCCCCAAAAGGTAAAAGATGCAGTATTTGAAGCTATAGGTGTGGCAAAAGATATTATAGATATGAATAAACATAAGGGACAGCACCCTAGATTTGGTGCTACTGATGTTTGCCCATTTATTCCTATAAAAGATATGGATATGGATGATGCTATTAAACTAGCTAATGAGCTTGGTGAAAAAGTCGCAAAAGAATATAAAATACCTGTATTTTTATACGAATGTGCAGCTACTAGAGGTGAAAGAGAAAACTTAGCAACAGTTAGAAAAGGAGAATTTGAAGGACTAGATAAAAAATTAGAAGATACTAATTGGACTCCAGATTATGGTGTTAATAAAAAACATAAAACAGCAGGAGCAATTGCTATAGGAGCTAGAAGACCATTAATTGCTTATAACATAAATCTAGATACTACAAATATTGATATAGCATCAAAAATAGCAAAAACAATTAGACATTCAAATGGTGGATATAGATATATAAAAGCGGGCCCTGTAGAAGTACCAGAGAAAAATATGACCCAAGTTACAATGAATTTAACAGACTATACAAAAACGAGTATGTACAGAGCGTTCGAGGCGGTAAAAATGGAAGCTAAAAGATATGGAGTAAATATTATAGGCAGCGAAATAGTCGGTCTTTGTCCTATGGAGGCACTTGTCGATGTGGCATCATATTATTTAGGGCTTGAAAATTTTACACTAGATAAAGTTTTAGAAACTAGTTTAATGGAATAAATTTTTAAATACTTGTATATAAAGCGGGGGAAGTACAATGAAAGCCGATTTGATTTTAAAAAATATTGGGAAATTAGTTACAATGCAGGGTTCATCAAATTTTAAAGTAAAAGAAGAGATGAATAACACTCAGATAATAGAAGATGCGTATATAGCAGTTAAAAACGGTAAAATACTAGCTATAGGAGTAGGAGATATATTTGGAAATATTATTGGTCCAAATACACAAATACACGATGCACAGGGGCTTTTAGTAACACCTGGACTTATAGACACACACACACATTTAGTTCATGGAGGTTCAAGAGAAAATGAATTTTCGATGAAATTAAATGGGATACCTTATATAGAAATTTTGAAAAATGGTGGAGGAATATTAAGTACTGTAAAATCTACAAGAGAATCATCAAAAGAAAAGTTATACCAAAAAGCTAAAAAAAGCTTGGATAGAATGTTAGAGTTTGGAGTAACTACAATAGAAGCAAAAAGTGGATACGGATTAGAATTAAATACAGAAATTAAACAACTAGAAGTAGCTAAACTATTAGATAAAACTCATCCAATAGACTTAGTACATACTTTTTTAGGAGCACATGCTATTTTACAAGAGTACAAAGAAAATCATAAAGGATATATAGATATATTAGTAGATGAAATGTTGCCGAAAATAAAAAATATGGGACTGGCAGAATTTTGTGATGTATTTTGCGAAGAAGGAGTATTCAGTATAGAAGAAAGCGAGTGCATACTAAGTAGCGCAAAAAAAATGGGATATAAATTAAAAATACACGCTGATGAAATTGAGTCTTTAGGAGGAGCAGAGTTAGCAGCAAAATTAGGATGTATATCTGCAGATCATCTTATGGCAGCTAGTGATAAAGGCATAAAGATGATGGTAGAAAATAAAGTTGTGGCAAATATACTTCCTGCTACATCATTTAACTTAAATAAAAATTATGCTGATTGTAGAAAAATGATAGATATGGGAGCTATAGTGAGTTTATCAAGTGACTATAATCCGGGAAGTTGTCCTAGCGAAAATCTACAATTTGTAATGCAGTTGGGATGTCTACATCTAAATATGACTCCAAATGAAGTTCTTACATCAGTTACGATAAATGCAGCATATGCTATAGATAGAGCGGATGAAATAGGTTCACTAGAAGTTGGTAAAAATGCAGATTTTGTGGTATTTGACGCTCCTAATGTTGAATACTTAATGTATCATTTTGGCATAAATCATACCCAAAGAGTCTACAAAAATGGGAAATTAGTAGTTGATGATAAGGTTGCAGTTTATAATAAAAAACAATAAATATAAATAAGGTGTATAGGGGGGAAAGATATGAAATTAATTGATATGAGCGTGGCTGATTTTACAAACGAAGTAGATTCAAATTCGCCAGCACCAGGAGGAGGTTCTGTATCAGCTTTAGCAAGTGATATAGGGGTTTCACTTGCAAGAATGATGGCTCATCTTAGTTTTGAAAAAAAGAAGTTTGAACAATTGGACGAAAAAACAAAAGAAGAGTTCAAAGCTAGATTTGATAAACTAGGAGAGATAAGAAAAGAGCTATCTACTTTAGTAGACAAGGATACAGAATCATTTAATGAATTTATGAAGGTAGTAAAAATGCCTAAAGAAACAGAAGAACAAAATCAATTGAGAGCTAAAGCAATACAAGAAGCTACAATATTTTCTATTGAGGTACCATATAAAACAGCAAGTCTTTCATTAGAAGCCTTAAGATTACTAGATTTTTTGATTAAAAATGGGAATCAAAACGCGATAACAGATATAGGCGTTGGGACTTTAATGCTATCAGCAGGTATGGAAGGCGCAATATTAAATGTAAAAGTGAATTTAGGACAAATTAAAGACAAACAAATTTATGATAAATATAGAGATGGATGCAAAGAAATACTATCAGAAGGCAATGAAATAAAAGATAATATAATTTCAAATATACATAAACAACTAGATTGATTATAAATTAAAAATATAGTTCTCTTTTTAAATTTATAATTTTACATATCACGAAAAAAGGTATTGAAAAGTTAAATTTCAATACCTTTTTATTATCCTATTATCCCTTTTTTACTCTTTTGACTTTTTTTACAGTTTTTTTGCCAGATGAGCTATGATGTGAAGCTGATTTTTTATTTTTAGCTTTTTTAGAATTTATCTTATCTTGTATTTCTGCTTCAGATATTTTGTTCATAATAGAGTCTAGTTTTTGCTGTTGTTCTGGATTTAAAAAATTCTTAAATTTAGATACGACTTCTTCTTTCCCCTTTAAATTCTTACCGATGTTGATAAGTTCATCTAAAAGTTCATCTTCAGATTTGCCTTGATAGCTATTAGCTATATCTTCTATTTTATTTTTGTCGATATTTTTATCTTTTGCAAATTTCTCTAAAGTATCTTTGTCTATTTTATCTATTTTTTTCTTTGAATTTTTCATAGAAAACTCCTTTCTCAGCTTAAAAATAATGATTATATATAATTTATATGAGACTTCTAATAAAAGTTAATACTATAATTGAAAAAATATACATTAGTAAAAGATTTAATATATTCATATTATATGAAATGTTTATTAAAAAGTGAGAAGAAAATATACTTCTTAATTAAATATAATATATGGAAGATTTTAATCATAATATTATATATAGATATATTAATTAATAGGAACATTAACAATTAAAGAATCATATTTTAAAATATATGTTAAGATATTGTATGGATTATACCTATTATAAAAGGGGGGACTTGTATTGAACAATTTATTGTTGATACTTGGACTTTTAGCTCTGAGCAATGGAAATACGTCTTTGTTCGGTAATAAAGATAAGAATGTATCGAACGATAGTTTAAAGATAGATAAAAAAGATAATAAAAAATTAGTTCCAAAAGTAAAACAAAACAGTAAAAGCCATCAAAGCCAGAAATCTACTTCATTGTCAAATCCAAGGGGAAAAAAGATTAAAAAAATAAAAAAAATTAAAAAGAGTAGTAGGCATAAAAGTAATTCCATTGATAATGCTATAAAATATAATGTGGATGATTTAAAGACCGGAATAAAACTTATGGATTTAAATGAAGAAGATTTAGACAGGGGAATGGAGATTATAACAAGAACTAAGAAATATATGTCCTCTGAAGAACGAAAAATATTAATAAAGATGGAAAGTATATTAGATTTAGTTAAAGGAATTAAAAAATTAAATGATGTGGATATATTAGAAAAAGAAGATGAAAGTGAATTTTTTAGAAATATGGATGAAGAAGACAAAAAGAATATGATGATAAAAGAAATTTTAGAGGTATTTCCAGAAAAGAGAAAAGAATCAGTAGAAAAAGCAATAGACATGAAAAAGAAAATTGATTTATTTGCCGAGTTATTTTTACCAGAAGATGGAGAAGGCGGATTTTCACTAAGTTCCTTAGCAGATATAAGTAATTTAGGAAGTTCAAATAATATTAAATTATTAGGAAGTCTTTTGAGAGGGGATAATTTAGAAGAACAACAAAAAAGTGATGATATAGAAGATATGGAAGAATATGATGAAGACTATAATGAATATGATTATGAATATGGAGAATACTATGAAGAAGATGAAGATAGATATGATAAAAATAGATATGATTAAAATCTAGAAATTTCAACCGTAAATCAGATTTATAATATAAATTATATTTACATAGAAATTTTCTGAAAAGATTTTAAAAAATTTTCTAAAATTACCATAGAAAAAGACTTTAAATTTTTTAGATTTTGTTATATAATAAACATATAAAATCCTGAGGCATACGAATGGTGACCTTTAAATTCAACCGACAAATATTTTACGGGAGATTGGAGTTAGGTAGCGGAGTAAATATATCTTGTATTTATATAAGAAATTAGAAACTATCTACAGATCACCCACCTGGG
>NZ_CABQXJ010000089.1:0-12452 GCF_902468165.1 uncultured Intestinibacter sp. | reverse complement strand
AAATTTATTTAAATTATAATCTTATATGAAAATAAAGTCAAATTAAGGAGAATAACACTTTGTTAAATATGTTGACTTTTAATACATAAAAGAATAAAATATTATTATAAAAATCGGTCGTTCGACCGACTGAAAAAATAATTATATGTAAGTGAGGAAAAAATATGGATAAAATTAAACTTATAACTGATGGTTCTTGTGATCTTTCAGATGAAGTTTTAAATAAATTTAATATTAATGTAGTACCACTTGGTGTATCTTTTGGGGAAGAACATTATACTGCTGGAGTTGATATAGATAATAAAACGTTTTATGCTAAAATGAAAGAAAGCACAGAACTGCCAAAAACATTTTGTCCATCTCCAGAAAGTTTTTCTAAAGAATATCAAGGTGAAGAAAAGGTAATAGTAATAACTTTAGGAGCTAAATTATCAGGAACATACAATAGTGCTGTACTTGCAAGAGACTTATATTTAGCAGACAATGATGAAAAGGATATTAGAGTAATAGATTCTAATACTGGAAGTATAGGTGCAGGGCTTTTATTAATAAAAGCATCTAAAATGATTTCTGAAGGTAAAGATATAGATGAAATAGTTAATACTATAGAAAATATAAAAGATGAAGTTTCATTCTATGGAACATTAGAAACTTTAGAAAATGCTGTAAAAGGTGGAAGAATAAGTCCACTAGCAGGTAAAATAATAGGAGCATTAAACTTTAAAGCAATTGTACAAATAAAAGACGGAGCAGTTAAACCTGTAGATAAAGCTAGAGGAGAAAGTAATAGTATCAAAAAAGTTGCTAGTCATATTACAACAAGTATAGAAGACACTAAAGATAAAATATTATGTCTAATGCATGCTGATTGTAAAGAAAAAGCAGAAAAATTACTTTCAACAATAGAAAAAACTCATCAATTTGATGAAGTTTATATAAGTGAAGTTGGTCCTGTAATGGGAACATACACTTCTCAAGGTGCAGTTTTAGCAGCAGTATTATAATAGATATTTTAAAAAGAAAATTTAGAAAAGATATTGACAGTATAATATCTTTTTTATTAAATATATTATAAGGAATCGTTCTATATTAGAACGATTTTTTTTAGATAAATAATCTTAGGAGGATCATATGAAAAAAATAGGAATAATCGGAGCTATGGATAATGAGGTAAGAACTCTTATCCAAATGATGGACATAGAAAAAACAGTAGAAAAAGCAAGTTTAAAATTCTATATAGGTAAATTAGAAGGAAAAGACATTGTATTAGTTCAATGTGGAATAGGTAAAGTAAATGCAGCATTATGTGCACAAATACTAATAAGTGAATTTGGTGTTGATGCAGTTGTTAATACAGGTGTTGCAGGTGCAATACATTCATCATTAGATGTAAATGATATAGTAATATCTACAGAAGCTATACAATATGATGTAGATGCTACAGCATTTGGTTATAAAAAAGGTCAAATACCTCAAATGGAAAACTCAGTATTTAAAGCTGATGAAAAATTAATGGAAACAGCATATCAATCTAGTTTAGAACAAGCAAAAGGTGAAGACTTCAAAATAGTTAAAGGAAGAGTTGTAACAGGCGATATATTCATAAGTTCAAAAGAATTAAAAGATGAGCTTGATAATGACTTCAATGCTTACTGTGGTGAGATGGAAGGTGGAGCAATTGCTCATGCTTGTACAGTAAACAATGTACCATTTGTAATAATAAGAGCGATGTCTGACAAAGCTGATGGAAGCGCAGATGTAACATATGAAGAATTTGTTGATAAAGCAGCTGAAAACTCAAAAGATATAGTACTTAGAATGTTAAGAGCATTATAATTTTAATATATAATAAATAATTTATAATAAAAAACACATCTTAGATTTCAATATATTGAAAAGCCTAAGATGTGCTTTTTTATGCTATATAAGAAATTATATTCATTTATAAATTGTAAATAAGTATAATTTTTATAGATGTGTTTTAAAGAATCTATATTGGTAGAGGTAAAGGTATAATCTATAGGTTTTCTCCTAGAATTATGAAAATATTATAAAAAATTGAATTTTTGGAAGAAGAAAATAAGAAATCTTATGTATAAAAAATGAAAAGTGTGTACGCTTTGATAATACTGGCTTTCAGCATAAGATTACAAATTCAAATTACGTATTATTAGGGGTAGGGAACAAAGTTTTTGCCAAAAAGGTGTTTTAAAAGTAACAAAGTTGTAATATAATTAATATCAACAAAAGAAAAGTAACAAACTTGTAACTTTTAAAAACTAGGAGGAAATATTATGATTAAATATTTAAAAACAACAACAGTCGCCACAATGGCTATACTTACAATGTTAAACACGGGAGCAGTATTTGCGCAAAGCAATAAAGACGTAGCTACAAAAGAATCGGTAGCAGTAGTAAATACAGATAAATTAAATGTAAGAAGTGGACCATCAACTTCATATGATATAATCGGATCGTTTTCAAAAAACGATGGAGTAAATTTATTATCTATAAAAAATGGATGGTATAAAATCGAAATGGAAGATGGGAAAATAGCATGGACAAATGGACAATATATAACTTTAGCCGGAGAAGTAACAGCAGATAAATTAAATATAAGAAAAGGACCAGCTACATCATATGATATAGTTGGAAATAAAGTAAAAGAAGATAAAGTAAAAGTATTAAAAGCATTCGAAAATGGATGGTATGAAATAGAGTTAGAAGATGGTGAAACAGGATTTATATGTGGTAAATATGTAGACACTAAAGTTGAAAATGAACACGACTACAGTGAATTAAATAATAAAACTACAACAACTACTACATCAACATCAGCAAAACCAGTATCAACTTCAACTACTCAATCATCATCAAATGTAGTTAAGACTATGACAGTAAGTGCAACTGCATATGCAGGAGATTCAATGACATCTACAGGTGCAATACCTAAAGTAGGTAGAACAATAGCGGTAGACCCAAGTGTAATTCCTTATGGGACAAGAGTTTATATACCAGCACTTGGAGGAGTTTATGTAGCAGAAGACTGTGGTGGTGCTATAAAAGGTAATAAAATAGATATATTTATGGCTAGTGAATCAGCATGTAACTCATGGGGAGTTAGAAGTATAGAAATACAAATATTAAAATAATTTATAACTACTAAGATAAATTCATAATAAAAGAATATAGTTTATAAAATAACTGGAATACATAACGTAATCCAGTTATTTTTATATTTAAGCATTCTATATAAGGTTATAATATGTTATAAAAATTCATTTTATGGAAATACTCCTAATATGTTAAAAAATAGGAAAAGATACTGTTTTATATATAGGAGTGAAAATATGAATACAAAAAATAAAAATATAATAATGATATTACTATTATCTATTTTTGTAATTGCCATATTTACAGGCTTTGAAGCAAAACAATATATAACTATTAAATCAAAACAAAGTTCAATTTATGCAAAAACAAGCGAAATGGTAAATGCACAGACAACTACAATAATCAAAAATAAAAATGGTGCCTACAACGTATTAGGAACAATTATAGTAAATAAAAAATACGGCTTAGGTGAAAATTATACATATAAAAATAATCAAGAATTATTTGATAATGCTACAAATGCTTATAATAATATGAAAAACGCCGCACAAAAAGACGGCATATATTTAAATATAGTCAGTCGATATAGAAGCTATGATGTGCAAGAATATTTATATAAAAGCTATGAAGAAAAATACACTAATGTAGACAAATTTTCTGCAAAACCAGGATATAGTGAACATCAAACAGGTCTAGCATTTGATTTAAATGGAGAAGACCCGCGGACATCAGTAAAAGACAAGTTTGAATTTACAAAAGAATATGAATGGCTTAGAAATAATGCTTATAAATATGGATTTATATTGAGATATCCTAAGGGAAAATCAGATATAACAGGATATAAATTTGAGCCATGGCATTATAGATATGTCGGGGCGAATATAAGTTACAAATTAAGAGAAGGCAATGCCACACTAGAAGAATATTTAAATATCTATTAAATATATTTTAGAGATAGATTGGCGAAAGTGGCTAATTCTCAAGAAAGCGATTTTTTGAAGGGTTAATATACAAATAATACCAAGTATCCAAGTGGTTGACTAAAAAATAAATATAAGGTACTATTAAGTAGCAATAGAAAAAATTGTATAAATAATGAATAGATTATAGGAGGGTGTTGTAATGACTAACCAAGTAATACATACTGAAAATGCACCAGCAGCTATAGGACCATATTCTCAAGCTGTAAAAGCTGGTAACTTATTATTCGTATCAGGACAAGTTCCTTTTGTTCCTGAAACAATGGAAATAGTAGAAGGAGATGTAAAAGCTCAAACTGCTCAATCATTAAAAAACCTTCAAGCTATATTAAAAGAAGCTGGAGCTGATTTCTCAAACGTAGTTAAAACTACAGTATTTATAAAAGATATGAATGAATTCGCTCAAATAAATGAAGTATATGCTGAATATTTCGGTGAAAATAAACCTGCTAGAGCTTGTGTAGAAGTTGCTAGACTTCCAAAAGACGTAAAAGTTGAAATAGAATTAATAGCAGTATTATAATAAGAGATACTGCCTTGACTTTAAGTTAAGGCAGTATTTTTTTAATTATAAGGAAATTATATATTATTAGGTCTATTCATTATTATCTAAAATAATGGACAAAGCCATTGGCGACTGAATTATATAATATTAACGCCTAGATTAAAGTAGTATAGAATCTCCATACTACAATAGATATATTATTTAAAAATAAAAACTCTTATGATATAATCTATAATAGGGTAAATTAAAGAGGTTATAAATAATATAAAATGCAAATGAGGAATTCAAATGGAATATAAATTAATTGTTTCAGATATGGATGGAACACTACTTGGGGATAATCACAAAATAACAAAAGAAAACAAAATAGCTTTGAGTAAAGCGCTTAAGAAAGGTGTTAAAATAGTACCAGCTAGTGGTAGAATTTATAATTCAGCTAGAGAACATTTTGATTTTCTAGATATAAATACACCTTTAATTGCATGTAATGGAGCTATAATTAAAGAAACAAAAACCAACAAGCTTATCTATAAAAATAGCATTCCAAATGATATTTGTTTAAAAATAATAGATATATTTGAAAAAAATAAAATTTACTATCAACTTTATTCTGAAAATACTATGTTATGTAAAAATCTAAGCAGAGAAGATCAAAAGAAAACACAGGATAGACTAAAAAACTTTTTTAATGATGAAATAAATGTTCATTTTGGAGATGATTTAAAAGAGGAAGTATTAAATCATCAAATCTTAAAAATCATAGCTATAGATGATAATGATAGAGATAAATTAAATAATGTTAAAAATGAACTTAATAAAATAGAAGATATTGAAATAACTTCATCTTGGTTTAATAATATAGAAATTATGCACAAAGGTGTAAATAAAGGTGAAGCATTAAAAGAATTAGTAAAATACTTAGGTATAGATAGAAAAGAAGTTATTGCATTTGGCGATAACTACAATGATTTAGACATGCTAAAATTTGCAGGAGTGGGAGTAGTTATGGGAAATGCAGATGAGGCAGTCAAAGAGCAGGGAGATTATGTTACTTCTACAAATACAGAAGATGGAGTAGCAAAAGCAATTTATAAATTTTTAGGAATTTAATTTATAAATTTATTTAAGGGAGATTATACTACAAACTCATATCATTTAATACTTTAAAAGTAATATAAGTTTGGTATAGTTATATAAATATAGAGAGGATTGAAGTATATGAAATTATGGGGTGGACGATTTAGAAAAGGCGAGAATAAATTAATGGAGGAATTCAATAAATCTTTTGGATTTGACTATGTTTTATACAAAAAAGACATTGAAGGAAGTTTAGCTCATGTATATATGCAGGTACAGGTTGGGCTTTTAACTGAAGAAGAAGGAAGACAAATAACAGAAGGTTTAAATTCAATACTAGAAGATATTGAATCTGGCAAGTTACCTTTAAGCGGTGATTATGAGGATATACATAGTTTTGTTGAAATAAATCTAATTAAAAGAATCGGGGATGTAGGTAAAAAGTTACATACTGCTCGTAGCAGAAATGATCAAGTTGCTGTAGATATGAGACTTTACGCTAGAGAAAAGGCAAATGATATCGTAGGTCATATTGTAAACTTAAAAGAAACAATAAAAGAAGTAGCAGATAATAATTCTGTTATTATGCCGGGATATACTCATTTACAAAGAGCACAAGTTGTTACTTTTAAACACCATCTAATGGCATATTATAATATGTTTGATAGAGATGAAAAGAGAATAAAAAATGCTTTAGAAATACTAGATGAATCACCTCTAGGAAGTGGAGCATTAGCAGGAACTACTCATAATATAGATAGAAATATAACTGCACAAAAGTTAGGATTTAAAAAGCCAATGGATAACTTTATGGATGGTGTAAGTGATAGAGACTATCTTCTTGAGTTAATGAGCGATTTTTCAATAATAATGATGCACTTAAGTAGATTAAGTGAAGAATTAATACTGTGGAGTTCTCAAGAATTTAGATTTATAGAAATGGACGACTTATTTACTACAGGAAGTTCTATAATGCCACAAAAGAAAAATCCAGATGGTGCAGAACTTATAAGAGGTAAAGCTGGTAGAGTTTATGGAAACTTATTTGGATTATTTACAGTAATGAAAGGTCTACCACTTGCTTATAACAAAGATATGCAAGAAGACAAAGAAGGATTCTTTGATAGTGTAAAAACTCTTGAAATGTGCCTACAGACTATGGAGGGTATGATAGCGACTTTAAAAGTTAGAGAAGATAATATGAAGAAAGCTGTTAAAGGCGGATTTTTAAATGCTACAGAAGTTGCTGATTATCTAGTAAATAAAAACATACCTTTTAGAGATGCTCATAGTATAGTTGGACAAATAGTTATATATTGTGAAGACAATGATAAAGCTATTGAAGAATTAAAATTAGACGAATTATTAAAGTTTAGTCCAGTATTTGAAGAAGATATATATGACTTTATAGATTATAATAATATAATCGAAAAAGGTATAAAGAAAAACTTAAAATAATAAGAAGTTATAAAACAAAAAAAGCTATGTTTTTAAACATAGCTTTTTATTATTATCTTTTCTTTCTTTGAGTAGTTTTTTTGCGAGCTTGAGTATTTTTCTTTTTGTTCTTTTGAGAAATTTTTTTCATTTTTCTTTTATATTTTTTTCTTACTACAATATAAACTATAAATAATAAAAATGCTAATATTAAGAATAAAATTATCTTAAATAAAACGTTGAAGAAGTTACTCTCAGTGAAAAATGCAAAAGTACTATGCAATTCACTAGTAGATACTAAATCTATAGTTTTTTCTAGTTTTTTACCGTTATAGATTTCTAATGTACCTACTTTGTCGCCTTCATAAATTGGTAAATCATAATCTAATTTTTCTTTATAAGAGTAATCAGATTCAGTAGATTCCCCATTTTTCATAACTAATTTATAACTAGATTTTGGTTTATAAATAAATTCTTTCTCTTTAGTCAATAATACTCTTTTGGTTTTTGTATAATCTTCTTTATTGATAATTGTTTTAGATGTATAATTTTCAAATCCATAATCAAGTAAAGTTCTAGAATCTACATATACATTAGTTCCATTACTTTTGAAAACTGCTGCTATAACTCTCATATCATTTTTGACAGCACTACTTAATAAACATCTACCAGCATCATCTGTATATCCAGTTTTTATACCATCGACAATATCGTATTTTATAGGAACAGATTGACCCTTATAATTCATATTATCATTTGATGTTAAAAATAAATTGGTATTAGTAAAATAACGTGAAAAATGTACCTTGCTATTAGGTGTATTTTTTTCTTTAAATGAAATTGATTTTGTATTTACAATTTCACGTATAGTTTTTTCACTCATTGCTTTTCTAGCTAGCATTGCCATATCATATGGCGTTGTATAGTGATTTTCATCTGGAAGACCATGTGGATTGTTAAAATGAGTATTTAACGCACCAGCTTTTTTGGCTTCTTCATTCATTAAATTTGCGAATTCCTCAACCGAACCACTAACATATTTTGCTAATACAACAGCTGCATCATTAGAAGAATGGATTAACAAACCTTGTAATAATTCTCTAACTGTGAATATTTCTCCTACTTCCAGATACATACAAGAACCATCAACGCCAGGAGGTTCTGTAATTTCAATAGGTTCATCTAGATTTTTAGTATTCTTAACTGTTAAATAAGCCGTCCAAATTTTAGTTGTAGATGCCGGATAAACTTTTGAATCAATGTTTTTTCCCCCTAAAACTTGTCCAGTCTCATAATCAATAACAACCCCATAATTAGATATTAAATCCACATTATCATATGTTTCAGCAAAGGCTGTAATAGAAGAATTGATTACCATCATAGCAGTTATTAGACATACTAGTAAGAATGATAGCTTCTTTTTCATTTTATACCTCCAATTTATAAACTTACATTTTAGTATAACATATTTTTGGCAATAATCTATAATAAGGAGGAAGAAAAATGAAGAATAAAAGAAAAATAATAGTTTTTATAATAATTATATTAATTTCAATATCTAGTTTAGTATTTAAAGGATATTTCTCTGATGAAACTTATGTACTAAATGAAAGTGATAATTTATCTTCTAATGAAGAAAATATTAAAAAGGAATATTCAAATGAAAGCGAGTCAGAAAGTAAATCAATTAAGTCAAAAGAAGAATCTAATAATAAAAATATAGGTTCTAAGAAAATCACAATATATGTAAGTGGGGAGGTTAAAAATCCAGGAATAGTAACCTTAAATAGTGATCAAAGACTTGCAAGTGCTGTAGAAAAATTAGGCGGTGTTACTGAAAATGCAGATATGAATAATATAAATCTAGCTATGAAGTTAGAAGATGAAATGCATTATATAATACCTAAAAAAGGTGAAAAAATAGAAACAAGTACAAATAATGATAAAATGAACTCATCTAATAATACAATATCTCAAAATACTTATACCTCTAAAGAAAATCAAGAAAGTAAAGATAGTGACAAAATAGATATTAATACAGCTGATATTGAAGAATTAGACAAAATTCCAGGGGTAGGGGAAGCTACAGCAAATAAAATTTTGAATTATAGAGAAGAAAATGGTCAGTTCAAAAGCATAGAAGAAATTAAAAATGTAAACGGAATTGGAGAGAAGAAATTTGAGAATATGAAAGAATTAATTTGTGTAAAATAATAACTAGTAATAACGAAATGGAATATAAAAATAATAAAAAACTGTATGGAAAATAGGTTTATCATGATAAAATAGAAAAAGTAAATCATAAGTAAAATCACATTATACAGTGTGATAAAGCTAAAATCTATAAAATAAAATTGAGAGGGAAGTTATGAACAAAAGGTTAAAGAAATTAACTACAGCAACATTAGTAACAGCAATGTGTATAACATCAGTTGGTTGTAGCTCTAAAAGCAATACAGCTAGTAACTCTGCTTCTTCAAATTCAGAAGCGGTAGCAGGTTACCCAGTCGAAGTAACAACTTATAATTATGCAGGAGATGAAGTTAAGACAACTTATGACAAAGCTCCAGAAAAAGTACTTGCAGTATATCAAGGATCTATAGAAACAATGTTAGAATTAGGTCTAGAAGATAGATTAGTTGCTGCAGCTGGTCTAGATAATGAATTAGATGAAAAATATAAAAAAGCATTTGAAAAGGTTGAATATTTAACAGAATTTACACCATCAAAAGAAACTGTAACAGCATTAAATCCAGATATGATACTTAGCTGGGGTTCAATATTTGCAGAAGACAAATTAGGTGATGTAAATACATGGATAGATAAAGGATGTAATACATACATAAACACTAATACAAGAAGAAAAGAAGGCGAAAAGAGAACTATACAAAATGAGATGACTGATATATTAAATTTAGGAAAAATATTTAATGTAGAAGATAAAGCTCAAGAAATAGTAAATAATATGCAATCTAAAATAGACGAAGCTTTAAAAGCTGCAAAAGGTCAAGATAAACAAAATGTATTAATGTTAGAATTCTTAGGTGACGAAATAACAAACTATGGAGAAAATAGTTTAGGTGGAGATATGATAACATCTCTAGGAGCAAACTTAGTAGCAAAAGACCAAAGTAAATTAGGAAAAGAAGATATAGTATCTTTAAATCCAGATGTAATATATGTAGTATATATGCCTTATTCAGGTGATGATCCAGAACAAGTTAAACAAGATGCATTAAATAAATTATTAGAAGACAAAGCATTCAGCAGTTTAGATGCAGTTAAAAATAAAAGGATAGTTCCAATAATGCTTGGAGATATGTATGCTTCAGGTGTTCGTACAATAAACGGTATAGAAACTATATCACAAGGTTTATATCCTGATTTAAACAAATAATATGAATAAGAAATCAATCAAAGAGTCTACACCTATGTATATAGGTGTAGCTTTAATATTATTAATAATACTTGTCGGATCAGTTATGATATCGGTTACCCTAGGGAGTGCCAAAATTTCGGTATCAGAAGTTTACAAAGTTTTAGGATATAAAATTTTAGGAATTAAGTCGTTTAGTGAGTATGCAACTGGACCTATACATGATGTCGTATGGATAATAAGATTTCCACGTGTAGTATTGGCAATAGCTATAGGTATGGCATTAAGTATTAGTGGAGTTGTTATGCAGGCTATAGTAAAAAATCCTCTAGCAGACCCATATATCTTAGGAATATCATCAGGTGCATCACTTGGAGCAACATTTGCAATAATGCTTGGATTTGGGGCTGTATTAGGAGGAAATTTTGTTGGAGTAATGGCATTTATAGGAGCTTTATTAGTTTCATTTGGAGTATTACTATTAGCCAATATAAAAGGTAGTGCGACTTCTTCAAAATTAATTTTAGCAGGTATGGCGCTAAGTGCAGTATGTTCTTCATTTTCAAATTTTATAATTTATATAGCAAATGATAAAACAGGAATGCAAAGTGTGACTTATTGGCTTCTTGGTAGTTTAGCAGGAGCCAAATGGGAAACTAATATAGTTATACTTCCTGTTGTTATTATAGCGTGTATATTCTTCTGGAGCAGATACAGAGTATTAAATTTAATGCTTTTAGGTGACGATGTGTCTATAACTTTAGGTACAGACTTACACAAGCCAAGACATATATACTTAATAATAACTTCAATAATGATAGGACTTTCTGTTTATTGTGCGGGAGTAATAGGATTTGTAGGACTTATAATTCCTCATGCAGTCAGAATGTTATTTGGTACAGACCATAAAAAATTAATACCTATATCTGCATTAGTCGGTGCTATATTTATGATTTGTGCTGATGCTTTATCTAGAATAGTTATACCAAATTCAGAAATGCCAATAGGAATCTTAATATCAATGATAGGTGCACCTGTATTTATCTATCTAATGGTAAAAAGATCTTATGGATTTGGAGGTGCTGAGTAGTGAATATATGTGCGACAGATATAAAAATGGAAATAGGAAATAATGAAATATTAAAAGGCGTATCTATAGACTCTAAAAATAAAGAGTTTGTAGGAATAATAGGCCCAAATGGAAGCGGTAAATCTACTTTATTAAAATGTATATATAGGACATTAAAACCGAATGGAGGATGTATAATGTTAGGAAATACACCTATATCTACAATGAGTGTAAAAGAGTCTGCTAAAAAACTGGCTGTAGTAGCACAACACAACTACTATAATTTTGATTTTTCGGTTGAAGAAGTAGTACTTATGGGGCGTTCTCCACATAAAAAAAGATTAGAACCAGATAACAGTAAAGACTACCAAATTGTCAATGAATCATTAGATAAAGTTGGAATGTTAGAATTTAAAAACAGAAGTTTTTCTACTTTATCAGGTGGTGAACAACAAAGGGTAATTTTAGCTAGAGCTTTGGCTCAACAAACACCTTGTTTAATATTAGATGAACCGACAAATCATCTAGATATTAAATATCAATTATCACTTTTAAATATAGTAAAAGACTTAGACTTAACTATAGTAGCTGCTATACACGACTTAAATATTGCCGCAATGTATTGTGATAGACTATTTGTAATGAAAAATGGCAAAATCGTGGGAAGTGGAACGCCACAAGAGGTTTTAACTAAAGAATTTATTAAAGAAATTTACGATATAGATGTTGAAATTGTAAATGACTCAAAAGGTGATATGCATATTTTATATAGTAGATAATTATATATTTTCTAATAAAATATAATTATTAAAAAATATTTTTAAATTTATTGTCAATAACTCGTTAATTAACAAACCATTTGATTACTTTTATTTTTTTATATGCTTTATCTTA